>JAUNHA010000061.1 GCA_030524135.1 Eubacteriales bacterium | reverse complement strand
GGGAGATGATTTGGAACAGGTGGTGTTATTTTGATCAGATATGCAATAAAAAGAAATGATAAGAATAAAGTTCTCGGAATATTAAATTATGATGAGCAAACAAAGAAATATACGATAGATATTCCTGAAGATGTTACATATATGGAAGCACCGTTTCTAATGTCCTTATTTTTGAAAAAGGGGATCCGTTCTTTGGATTCTGACTGGAGTATGCGCTGGGTACAGAGCAGAATTATTCCTAGCAGCAGACAAAATATTGGGGAGATTCTTCGTGTGAATGGGATGCGCTCCTATGATGAACATACATTGCTGTTAAAAAATGAGGGACGGAGCTGTCAGGACGAATTTTATATTGAGCGCATGTAAATTTGAGGCTGTTTGACCCAATTAGTTATATAATATGGTTTAAGATAAAATGCTGGATTGACAACAAATGACGACCGCTCTATGATGAGATTAGATATAAAAAGAAAGACCATAAAGAACCGCATCAAAAGGAATGAAAATTATGAAAACAGATAACATGAGAGAAATGGAAAACAATGGAAAGCCACCGGTGATAAATAAGGATCTCTACCAAAGGGTTATACAAGATTTTAGTAAGACAAATTCCGTGGAACAAACGGCACAAAATTGTAATTGTGCCAGAGTAACAGCGCAGAAAATCCTGATTACGGAGGGTTTGTGGTCAAGTAAAACGTCCCGGGCTGTAGCAGAATTGCTTTCAAGGGGTAAGACTGTGAAAGAGATTGCCGCGGAGTTATTCATTACGGAGAAGACTGTCCAGACGTATCTGCCTTACAGCAGAGGTATGTATGGTGCGGAAACAGAGGATGCATATTATTCGCAGGATTATCGGGAAAGAATGCAGACGGCGGCAGCAAATATGCATATGAAAGCGGAACATGAAGAGCGTGAGGAAAGCCATAAAAAGAAATTCATAGAAGAAGAACTTAAAAAGCAGTATACAGATGACAGGTCCTGGGAAATATTGAACTTTACAAATGAAGAGCTGAACAGGTATAAAGCGAATCCGGGATCGCAGTGGAACATGAGGAGAAAGGGGGGAGACCACCATTCCAGGATACGTTCTTATCATCTTAAGTTAGAACTTGTACCGGATTTACAATGGTGTGATAATCTGACGCAATATTTGGGCGGAGAGACAGCGAAAAAGGATTTCCTTAAACTGGCCAAATCGGATCAGGGCATTATCCGTGAGGTTGTTCTGCCGGGCGACATGAATCTTCATGCATTCCATTACGTGATACAGCAGGTCTTTGGCTGGCAGAACAGTCATCTCCATCGTTTCTGCCTGCAGGAAGATCGTTTTAATCGTCTGACTGCGGGACGTGTCGGTGGCTATATGGATTTGTGCGGCACGCTGTTCCGCTGTGACAGCGAAGATACGGATGACCTTTACTGGGATGATGATTATCAGCCAGAGATGAGTGTTAAGACATGGATGAAGAGGAAATACAGCTGGCCATTCCGCCACTATGCGATTACCGATACAAGATACCAGGGTAAGCGTTATAAGATGTGGTTTGAAAAGAGATACCCGGAAATTACGAGGGATATGCGGGTGAACATTCTGAACAGGGAACATTTTGTTGAAATGATCTGTGATGATCTGATGGAAGGTCTTAGAATTGATGAGATATTTACCGATGAAGGCTGCAGCAGTTGGAGCAACAGCAAACTTCGGGAGTGGAAGAAATATATCCTCACAGAGACGGGTTATCAGGATGATCAATTCTTGAAATTGGTGACGGATGCATTTGAGGAAGAGCATGCATGGAGCAAAAATGATCTTGATGCAGACGGAATAAATCAGCTAGTGGAGGAAGGCATTAAAGGCTTAATGGACGAGCTAAAAGCCACCCGCACCAGCCGGAATATTACAGAGCAGAAAATCTGGGATGATAAACAGACTGGAAGCAACTGCGGACATAAATATATAAAAGAGCAGATTGGATGCAGTGCTGAACAGGCACTCAGATTATTGGAGCGTCAGGTCAAGTATCTTGAAAACTGTTGTGTACCGTTTTTTGAAGAATATGTGGTTCATCCACTGGCATTTACGGATGAACTGCTGTATCAGTATGACTTTGGTGATAACTGGTGGGTGAAGATCACGTTGGTAGGGATTGGAGATGAGATAGAGCCGGCAAAATGCATAGCTGCTGACGGTTTGAACCTGCTCGATGACTGCGGGGGTATTAGGGGATTTTACGATTTCCTGCAGTGTGTGTATGGGGACGACCCGGAAGAAAAGGAGAGCATGAAACAATGGGCCAGAGGACTTGGCTGGACGGGACGCAAGAAGAAACCGGAGAATATTCTGTAAAATAACAACGAAAAACACGTTGTTATTTTCTAAAGAAGAAGATAGAAAGAAGCTTTTTTAACATGAAAAAAGTATTGTTGAAATAATGTAATCATTGAGACAATTTTATATTGAAATAATGCTATCAAAATATGAAATTAACTTTCGGTTGGTATCAAAAAATAAACTGATACCGACAGAGGTAAAATCTTCAGCGGCTCGAAATTACGAGTAAACCGGTGATCGTATGAAAGTCTGACCAAAGACCCTATACACTATGCAGCCCGCATATTGTATCGCCCGCCGAAATTGATTAGAATGATAGCAAAATACGGGTATGAAATTGCGGTTTTATAAAACTGCAAACTGTAAAGGGGGAAATACCATGGCTATGATTCAATGTCCCAGGTGTGGGGAAATGGTTTCAGACAAGGCGAAAAAATGTGTGCACTGTGGATTTGAGCTGATACCGGAGGAAAAGAAGTATTGTCAGGAATGCGGCGCGGAGCTGATGGAAGGGGAGAAAATCTGCCCCAAATGCGGATGTCCTGTTGAAACAGCAAAAGAGGAAGCTGCACCCGCTGAGCCTCAGCAGGTGGAAGTGACCGGAGTGAAGGTGACACAGAAAAGCAAACGAACGATCGGCATTGTGGCTGCAGTGATCGCGGCGATACTGGTTGCTTTTCTGGGCTTCAATCAGTTACAGAAACACAATGCGGAAAAAGAGGCGGAAAAATTACGTGTGCAATATGGGACCAACCTTCATCTGGTTACAGTTACCATGCTTGACGGCGCTTCAGATGCGGAAAAAAGCGGTAATCTGATCAAACAGGTCTGGTATAACGCGATCTATGAAGAGAGATCTTCTGAAACGGATCCCTATACCCGTCCGAAGGGATATTTTGTCAGTGATTTTAATGACGCGCTGGGCAATCTGTTTGCAGATTCTGATTTTAAAGATAAGATCGCAGCCATCAAGGAAAATCAGTCAACTGTTCAGAACTTGATGAAGGAGCTCAAAAATCCGCCGGAAGAATATGAGGATGCTTATGACGCGTTGTCTGATCTGTATGATGCGTATACCAAGCTGACGAATCTGGCTGTAAATCCGTCAGGAAATCTCCAGACGTTCTCTTCTAATTTTACCGATGCTGATACGGAAACGGCGAATTGTTATAATGCGATGCAGTTATATCTGGATTGATCCGGAGATTTGCTGATTTCTGAATTATACGTGTTTATGCTATAGCGAGACCTGGTAAGGGTCTCGCTTTGCTATATTTTGTAAGAGATCGGGATGATGTTTTTGAATCCAAAAAAATAATATTTATAATAAGTTTTTGGATTGTGATACAAAAAAGTTGATTTATTAATGGGATTTGGTATACTTGATATGAATATAAACGCAAAGAAGGGAGGCATTGGCATGCTCATTCAGCGAAAGGAATATTTAAGCAAACTGATTGCATTTCAGAACAAGCAACTGATCAAGATTGTAACGGGAATCCGAAGATGCGGGAAATCGACATTGCTTTACCAATATCAAAATTGGTTACTGGAACATGGCGCAGAGAAAGAACAGATCGTTTCTGTTAATTTTGAAGATATCGATTTTGAAGAACTGATGGATTACAAAAAGCTATATTCATATCTGAAGGAAAAGATGATCGTTGGAAAAATGACCTACATTTTCCTGGATGAAATTCAGCATGTAAAGGATTTTCCTAAAGTGATAGAGAGCTTATATATTCAGGAAAACGTAGATATTTATATCACAGGATCCAATGCCTATATGCTTTCAAGTGAGATTGCAACGCTGATTTCCGGACGTTATGTACAGATCGAAATGCTTCCGCTTTCATTCAGGGAATACATTGAAAGTACAGGCAGTATGGCAGACAGGGGCGTAAAGTATACGGAATATTTGGAGAATAGTTCGTTCCCCTACGCTTTGGAGCTGAAAGGACAGCCTGATGAGATCCGGGATTATCTGGAAGGTCTGTATAATACGATCGTTGTAAAAGACATTGTGAACAGGAGAAAAATCACAGATACAATGATGTTGAAAAGTGTTCTGCGATTTGTGTTTGATAATATCGGAAACCCACTGTCGTCGAAAAAAATTGCAGATACTATGACCTCATATGGAAGAAAGATAGATACAAAAACAGTAGAAAAGTATCTGGAAGCTTTGACAGAAAGCTATATTATCTATCAGGCAAAACGATATGATATCAAGGGAAAACAATATCTGAAAACGCTGGAAAAATATTATGTTGTGGATATTGGATTACGTTATATGCTTTTAGGATCAAGGCAGGCGGATGCCGGCCATATTCTGGAAAATGTTATTTATCTGGAACTTCTCAGGCGGGGATACGATGTTTACGTAGGGAAAATCGAGAGTTTTGAAGTTGATTTTGTTGCGCAGAACAGTCGGGGTATTTATTATGTTCAGGTCGCGCTCTCGGTAAGAGATGAAAAGACACTGGAACGTGAACTGAGACCGCTGCTGTCGATCCGAGATCATTATCCTAAAGTGCTTTTGACAATGGATGAGGATCCTGAGACACAATATGATGGAATTCGCCGCATCAATGCCAGGGACTGGCTTCTGGGATTGACGGATTGACAAAAACATTACCTAGTGATATAGTAGGTAAGCTTTCGTTAGAGAAAACTAACTGAAAGCTGTGCCGCATTGATTGTTTCATGCGGGCACGAATTCATTCGTCTCGGTAGGAGAGAGTTAAAGTATGAAGCAACGAAAACGCTGGGTCTGGATCAATCCGGTGGCAGCGCAGATGTCCGATCCGGATGTGCTTGCCCGGGAACTCGCCCGTACGGGGTTTATCCGCGTGACGGCGCGGGAGGACCATGCGGCTGCGATCAGGCAGTTCTATCGGAAAATGGTCACGGATCTTAGGCTCGGCGGAAAGTGTGCGGGAGATATCCGCTGTCCGGCAGCAGTTCAGATGGTACGGCGCCTGTTTCCGGACGCACCGATCATTTTTCCGGATACAGATCCCATTCTGATCCGTACGGCGGCAGAGCTTGCCGGACGTCTTGCAGCAGAGGGGCAGGAGATAGAGGAACTGCAGATTGTCACACCCTGCCAGGCACTTTGTGCGCTGGGAGAAAAAAAGGCATTTCCGCGCACCCGTTTTCTGACATGGAAGGCATTTCAGCAGGAAAATGACCTGCAGGTTCCGCAGAAGCGCCTCTTAGCCTCTCCGGTACCGCTGGATTTTTTCCGGGGCTGTGCGGAAAAGGTGGTTTCGCTTGAGCCATGGGAAAAAATTGAGAAATGGTTTCAAAATGGAGCTGTTTCCGGAACGGATCTGGCAGAGCTTTTGTACTGTCCGGGCGGCTGTATCGGTGGAGATGGCATCTGAGATAGTACCTGAGATAGTATCTGATATTGAAAGAGGTTTATTATGGGAGAGAAGCGTGCGGAACACGGGCGCGTGAAACGAAGCGCAGAGCGCCTGGGAAGGGGCCTGGTCTTTGCGCTGATCCTGTTTTTGGCATGGGAGCTTGCCTTTCGTTCGGGGAGATGGAGCAGGTATGTGCTTCCGGGGCCTGGAAAGGTTGCAGGCGCGCTGTGGACCATGATCGCAAATGGTTCCCTGTTTGTCAGCATGGCAGTCAGCCTGCGGCGTGTACTGACGGGGTATCTGATCGCGTTTGTGCTTGCATTTTTGCTGGGAGCGGCAGCGGCGGCAAGACCGAGGTGGAATGATTACTATGGACCATACCTTGAGTTTATGCGCAATGTACCGCCTCTCAGCCTGATCGCTCTTCTGATTCTGTGGTTTGGAATCGGAGAGACGTCAAAGATCATTATTATTGTACTCGCGTCCTTTTTTCCGATGTTTCTGAATATCAGAAAGGGCTTTACAAGCTGTGATAAAAAGCTTCTGGAGGTCGGGCAGGTGTGCGGCTTCAGTTATTTCAGACAGTTTTCCCGGATCATTCTGCCGAGCGCTGTGCCTGACATTCTGGTGGGCATGCGGATCGGCCTTGGGTACAGCTGGCGTGCGATCATCGGAGCGGAGATGATCGCTGCAAGCAGCGGCCTCGGGTATCTGATCCTGGACGCGCAGCAGATGTCACGCTCCGACAAGGTGATCGTGGGCATTTTGGCGATCGGCCTGATCGGCATTGCATGCGACAAGGTATTCGGCCTGCTTGTAAGTTGGGTGACACACGGAGGTGCGGACAGTGAAAATATCTGAAAATCATCCGGTGGAATGCGCCGGCATCCGGATCAGTGGGCTGTGCAAGAGCTTTCTGGTCGATGGCATGAAGCTGGAGGTCCTTCGCGGGATCGATCTGGACTTACAGCAGGGAGAGATCACTGTCTTACTGGGACGGAGCGGATGCGGAAAGACGACGCTGTTGCGCGTGGTATCCGGTCTTGAGACCGCGGACAGCGGGACGGTGAAACTGGAGCCCGGCACAAAGCTTGGAATGGTGTTTCAGGAACCGCGTCTGATGCCGTGGCTTTCCGTGCGGAAAAATATCGCATTTGGCCTGTCGAAGGACGAGACATACTGGAAACAGATCGACGGACTGATTGCCATGACGGGACTTTCCGGGTTTGAAAAGGCCTATCCGGCGCAGCTTTCGGGCGGCATGCAGCAGCGCGCAGCTCTTGCGCGGGCGCTGGCCATGGGGACTTCATTTATCCTGATGGATGAGCCGTTTGCGGCACTTGATTATTTTACCAGACAGACCATGCAGCAGGAATTATTAAGGATCCAGCAGGAAGAGAAAAAGGGAATCTTATTTGTAACGCACAGCATTGATGAGGCGCTTACGCTTGGAGACAGGATCGCAGTGATCGATGAGGGACGCTGCAGAACGGTCTATGATCTGCGAAATCAGAGCCGTCCGCGTGATCTGATGTCTGACGCGATGATCGATCTGAAGCGCCGGATCCTTATGGATATTGGTGGAGAAACCCCGCAGGGGGATACCTCCATGCGCTGAAATACAGCGCGGGAAAGGAGAAAACCCCGCAGGGGATAACTCATATATTGACAAACAACGTACAGAGAGGAGATATCATTATGAGAAAATTTACAAAGTACGCTGCCGCGGCAGTAGCGGCAGCCATGCTTCTTGCAGGCTGCGCTTCCGGTGCAGGCGCGGAGGCGGCATCTTCAGCGACAGAGACGACTGCTGCAGCCGCATCAGAGGCAGAAACGGCAGAGGCGGAGGAAACGACCGGCGCACAGAGCGGGGCTGAGAGTGAGGCTGAAGCAGCTCCGGTGAAGTCGGAAGGAATCGATCAGGTGACGGTGACCTACGTACAGTCTCCGCTCAATGTTCCTTCGATCGTGGAAAAGGATCTGGAGATCTTCAGCAAGAATTTTGCGGACAATGGCGTAAGCGTTGCTTATTCCAATCTGACGACAGGCCCGGAGCAGACACAGGCGCTTGCTTCCGGGGATATTCAGTTCCTGAACGCGGTAGGAGCGACTTCCGTGATCCTGTCAGCTTCCAATGAGGCGGATATCAAGATCATCAGCATGTACAGCCGCTCTCCGAAGGCATTCATGCTCTTTTCTAAGGATGATTCGATCAGCAGCGCGGAAGACTTAAGGGGCAAGACCATCGGAGGTCCTAAGGGAACCATTCTTCACGAGGTTCTTGTGGCATATCTGAACGAAGCAGGAATGACGGAATCAGATGTTAATTTTGTGAACATGGGAATTCCGGATGCGCAGGCGGCGCTGACAGGCGGCAGCGTGGACGCGGCATTGCTTGCAGGTCCGACGGCCTACAATATGCAGAAGGATGGCTTTCATGTGGTAACGACCGGTGAGGGCCTGACGGATGCGAGCATTGTAACGGCGACGAGCCAGAAGTTCTATGACGAGCATCCGGAGCTGGTGGAGACCTTTGTGAAGTCCCAGAAGGAGGTTCTGGACTACATGGATGAGAACTATGACGAGGCCGTAGCGATGGCTGCGAAGGCAACTGAGCTTTCCGAGGATGCCGTTAAGGAAATGTACGGCATGTATGACTTCAGCATGGATATCTCTGAAGAGGATATTGCAGGCATGGAGAAGACAGAGCAGTTCATGAAGGATACCGGCATGATCGAAAATGATGTGGATATCAGAAGTCTGATCCTGGACA
>JAUNHA010000013.1 GCA_030524135.1 Eubacteriales bacterium | reverse complement strand
AATCAAGATCTGTCTCATTCTTCATGTTTAGGGGTCAAAACTCGATATTAACCGATAGCCCCTTTTTTATAGTAACATATTTCAACTCACAAATGATGAGGTATCATTTGACACTAATAGGGTAACATATATAAAAAAATCAGACAAGAACTTCTTAAGAAAGCTCATTAATTAAAAATATTTATGTTACTATATAATATTGACAAGAAACTATAAACAAGCTAACATAGGGGTATCAGATAAAAATGTATTGAAGTTGGAAAAGGGGGTGTAATGGTGAGCGGGTACATAACTAGTGTGACAAATAAAATCTCCTATACAGGTCATATAAATCCTCAGACAAAAGAAATACAGCCGTTGTTATTTCATTTAGAAAATGTAAGGTATCTGGCTAAAAAAAACTGCCCCCTAAAAATGCTGATAAATATAGTGTGCATCGCTTCGCTGCTGCATGATTGCGGCAAGCTCTGTTCGGAGTTTCAGGCATATATGAAAGAGATTATGGAATTTGGCGACGCAGTTTCGAAAAGGTTTATTGATCATTCTTCAGCAGGTGGCCTTATTATAGAGAATACGGCTGGAAATCGTTTGGTTTCGAAAGTGGTAGGTACTATGGTGTATTCACATCATGGACTGTACGATTGTATAAACTTGGAAACAGGTCAAACACTGTCTGATAAACGAAGAGAAGGCAATCCGGAAATTGAAGAGGTAACAGATGCTTTTTTCCAGTTATATAATAAAAGTGAAATCATAAATCTTATGAAAGCTGCGAGCAGGGATCTTAAGGCAGTTTATGATGACATTGAGGTAGAGTTGAATAAATATGCTGTAAAGGATGGGTTGGAGTTTTATCAGGGAATGTATCAAAGAGTTCTTTTATCGATATTAATCGATAGTGATTGGACTGATACAGCTTGTTTTTCAAATGGCCTTCCATTACCGGAAGGAATTTCTCAGGAAACAAGAGATGCTGTCTGGAAAGATATGATTCAAAGCTATGAGCTCTATATGCAAAGGCTAAATGCCTCGGGGAAAGCAAGCAAATTGAATCAATATAGAAACGAGATATCAAAGCGGTGTTACCAGATGGCACAGAAATCAGAAAGTTGTTATTGGCTTACAGTACCTACGGGAGCAGGGAAGACGCTAAGCAGTTTGCGATTTGCATTATATCATGCTCAGAAATATGAAAAACAAAGAATTTTTTATGCAGCTCCTTACAACTCTATTTTGATACAAAATGCCAAGGAGATCAGAAAAGCTGTTGGAAATTCGAAATATATTCTGGAGCATCATTGCAATGTTCAATATGAAAATGAAGCGAGTGAAGAAGAATATAGAAAATTGACTGAAAATTGGGGAGATTCTCTAATTGTTGTTACGTCAGCGGTGCAAATATTGAACTCGTTGTTTTCAGGACAAAAGACCAATATAAGAAGAATGTATAATTTATGTAATTCGGTAATGGTTTTTGATGAAGTACAAGCCATTCCTGTATCGTGTATAGAATTGTTCAATCTTGCAGTTAATTTCCTCACACTTTTCTGTAATACGACAGTGGTCCTTTGTTCTGCAACCCAGCCGTCTCTAGCCCGGCTTCGAGAAAACAATTTATTAAATTGTGAAGAAATGTCAGGGGAAGCTAAAAAATATCAAGAAGTTTTTCGCAGAGTGGAGATAGTAGATCGGACAGGTTCAGAAATTGGAGGCATGTCGATTGAGAATTTGAAAGATTTTGTTTTAGATTCATTCAGAACTTATGGATCGGTATTAGTAATTGTGAATACCAGAAAAACGGCATATGATTTATATGAGGCATTGGAAGAATGCGTGGATAATAAAGCGCTTTATCATTTAAGCAGAAATATGTGTCCGGAACATCAATCTGATGAATTAGAGGCTTTGAAACGGGATTTAGAACAAAAAAGACCTGTTATTTGTGTCAGTACACAACTGGTTGAAGCAGGAGTGGATTTTTCTTTTGCGTGCGTGATTCGCTCTTTGGCTGGATTAGATAATGTGATTCAGGCTGCCGGAAGGTGTAACCGTCATAAGGAACTGGAAGGTATGGGGAAAGTATTTATTGTAAAGTTGTCGCATGAGGCTGAAAATGTAGATAAATTAGGCGAAATCCGCCGGGCACAGTCTGCATGTGAAAGATTATTGTATGAATATGAGCGGGAACCGGAAGCGTTTCAGGGGGGATTGACATCACAGTCTTCGATTAAACGTTATTATGAACTTTATTTTCATAAATTCGATATGGCGACAACGAAATTTCCTGTTCCGGAGTTAGAGACGAATTTGGTAAACCTGCTAGGGGAGAACGATCTGGCAGCGTTTAGGTATGAAAGACGATATGGGAAAAAAATGCCTAAACGGACTTTGAAACAAGCGTTTCAAACTGCAGGAGAAAAGTTCGAGGTGATTTCTGAAAATGCTGATATATCAGTGATTATTCCATACAATGATATAGCAAAAGAACAGATTGCAAAATTGGAGAATGCGTATACTTCACCGGCAGAACAAAGAGCTGCCTTACAGATACTGCAGCGTTATACTGTAGGGATTTCGTGTTATAAAAAAGAAAAATTAAAAAACGCACTTCATAGTATCAGTGATAAAGGGATATTAATTTTGAATATGGACTTTTATGATCTAAAAAAAGGAATTTTGGATCGGGCTAAAAAACAATTTTTGAATTTTTAAGGGATGGAGGTGAACTTGTGGATAAATATAGAAACACGGTAGAATTTGAAGTATACGGAAAAGAGGCGCTGTTTGCAGATCCAGTTACCCGGGTTGGGGGAGAAAAATCCAGTTATCATATTCCGACATATGAGGCATTGAAAGGGATTATGGAAAGCGTTTATTGGAAGCCAACGTTTATGTGGATTATAGACGCAGTTCGCGTAATGAAGCCAATACAAACTGAAACAAAGAGCGTACGTCCGCTTTCCTATAATGGTGGAAATGAACTTGCTTACTATACATATTTAAAAGAAGTAAGTTATCAGGTAAGAGCACACTTTGAATGGAACTACAATCATCCTGAACTGGAAGGAGACCGAAACGAAAATAAGCATCATAACATTGCGATGAGAATGGCAAAGCGAGGGGGGCGCAGGGATGTTTTTTTAGGAACACGGGAATGCCAGGCATTTGTTAAAGCATGTACATTTGGAGAAGGCCCTAGTTATTATGATGATATGCCCGGCGAAGTTTCCTATGGCTTTATGTATCACGGAATCACCTATGCAGATGAAGCTGTTTTGCCAGAAGAAAAAGGTAAGATGACGGTGAATTTCTGGAGGCCGGTAATGAAGAAAGGTGGTTTTATTGAATTTATCAGGCCGGAAGACTGTACGGAAAAACGTTTCATTAGAGAAATGAGTGTTAAAAAATTTGGAAAGGATAATTTTTCGGGGCTGAAGGAATTTACAGAAGAGGGGGTGGGTGTTTGAGCTGGGCAGAAGAATTACTGAATCTGTACGAAAGAAATAGTGAGATAGCGGGTCAGATTCAATATAAGGAGTATAAGCATAATGGAAAAATAGAACGTATCCCATATGTGTTGCTGCCGCCGTTTCATACAACGGTGACTGCACAGCTAGAGGTTATAATTGATTCTGACGGGAATTTTCTGAGTGCATCAATAGTTGCCGAAGATGACAAGATGACAATTATACCGGTAACAGAAAAATCCGGAAGCAGGACAGCAGGAAAAGCACCCCATCCTTTGTGTGATAATTTGCAGTATCTCACAGGTTATGGATCAGAAGAGAGCTATGATCTTTACATTTGTGCTTTGGAACAGTGGCATTTGTCGAATTATACACATAAAAAAGTTGATGCAGTTTATTATTATTTGAAGAAAAGGTGTTTGTTTGAAGATCTGGTAAGTAGTAAAATTCTTGTTCTTGATGGAGATGGAAAGTTAGATGAGAATGTAAAAATACAAAATATACCACAGGAAAAAGTGTTTATCAGATTTGTTATAAGACAGAAATTGACAGATTATATTTTGGAAGAAACATGTTGGAAAGATCAAACTTTGCATCAGGCTTTTATTGATTATTACAGCTTTATGAATCAGAAAAAAGAGCTGGATTATTTGACGGGACGAATGGAATATCCAACATACCTTCATTCTAAAAAAATCCGAAATGAGGGAGATGGCGCAAAATTGATCTCATCAAATGATAGTACTAATTTTACCTTTAGGGGAAGATTTGTTTCTAAGGAAGAAGCGTTTTCTATTGGAAGTGAAACTTCGCAAAAGATACACAATGCGTTAAAATGGATTATTCGAAAACAAGGGCATAGTTTTGATACGTTGGAGATGGTTTCATGGGAAACGTCGATGGCCAGGTTACCTGAATGGGATGAAGATACTGAAAAAATCAGTTCCATGGATAAAACAGAGGAAGAGACAAGTGCTGAGGATGATTGGGGGGAAGACGAATACACTGAAATAGAAGAGAGCAATGAAAGAAACATTGTATCAGATGAAAACATGGTTACAGCAAAGCAACTCTATCAAGCAATGGTGGGGTATAAGCGGCAAGTAGATTTTACATCTAGAATGCTATTAATGGCATTTGATGCTGCCACGTCAGGACGGGTATCAATGATAGAATATAAACAGCTGGAAGCAACGAGATATCTGGAGAACATACAAAACTGGCATGAACATGGTGGATGGATACAGGAAAAATTTAAAAATGGAAGAAGAATTCAGTATTATGGAATACCGGGAATAAAAGAAATTGCGGATATTCTCTACGGAACGGAATCGGGAGATGCTGATACAGTTAAGACATTAAGAATACGAGATAAAAATGGAAAACGCCTGTATGCAGAAATAAGCAGGAGGTTGCTTCCGTGTATTTGGGATAAGAGAAATATTCACTATGACCTTGTTCAGATTGCTGTAAACAAGGCATCCTCTCCGCAGTCGTACGCAAAACGTTATAATTGGGAACGTGTGCTGTCATTGGCATGTTCTTTTGTAAAAAAACACAGATATGAAATATATAAGGAGGATTGGAACGTGGCATTGAATACGAATTGCACGGATAGAAATTATTTGTATGGAAGGTTATTGGCAGTTGCAGACAGGATTGAATACCGGACATTTGATAAAGAGGGAGATGGTGGCAGGATAACGAATGCAAAACGCTATATGAGTGTATTTGCACGGAGACCTTTTGAAACATGGCAATTGATTGAAGAAAGTATTCAGCCTTATTTAAATAAATTAAATGTGAATGAACGAAAGTATTATGAAAATATAATTGACAGTATTTGCCAATTATTTGAGGTTGATAGTTTTATGGATAATGATCCATTGGATGGGCGATATCTTTTGGGATTTCATAGTCAGTCATTTGAATTCAAAAATTATAAGACAAAAGAAATGGAGGAAGCATAAATGAGTGAGTTAAAGGGAAAGATTGATTTTGCATTATTTGTAAGTGTTTGTAATGCTAATCCAAATGGCGATCCTTTAAATGGAAACCGTCCAAGAATTAGCCTGAATGGGTATGGAGAAATTTCTGATGTTTGTATTAAACGTAAGATTAGAAACCGTTTGCAGGATCTTGGACAAACAATATTTGTACAGTCGGATGATAGGGCTGACGATGGTTACGGAAGCCTGAAGGATAGAGCTGATGGGTGTCTTAAATTAAAAGAAGAGATTGCAAAGAAGAAAAAGGCAAATCGCGATCTTTGCGCAAAGATTGCCTGTGAGGAATGGATAGATGTTAGAAGTTTTGGACAGGTATTCGCATTTAAGGGTGAAGAGGTTTCATTCGGCGTACGTGGTCCGGTCTCTATTCATCAGGCTGTAAGCTTGTCTCCGGTTGATGTTATCAGTATGCAAATCACGAAAAG
This sequence comes from Eubacteriales bacterium, assembly GCA_030524135.1. Classification (GTDB taxonomy): domain Bacteria; phylum Bacillota; class Clostridia; order Lachnospirales; family Lachnospiraceae; genus Avilachnospira. Next base: position 46,866 of record JAUNHA010000013.1, on the reverse strand, counting down.
TGTCAATAGTGAGGCAGGTAAAGAAAGCAAAGCTTCAGATACGATGGGAACAAAACATCGCATTGGTTATGGCGTATATAAGATCATGGGAAGTGTCAATGTACAATTGGCAGAGAAAACAGGCTTTTCACAAGAAGATGCAGAACTTTTAAAGGAAGCTCTTCGAACATTATTTGAAAATGATGCATCTTCTGCAAGACCTGAAGGAAGTATGGAAGTATGCAGAATGTATTGGTGGCAGCATAAGGAAAAAACACCGGCTATTTCCAGTGGAGAGCTGCAGAGAGGATTTCACATTAAAAAGATAGCTCGTCCGACATCTTTTGAAGATTACGAAATTGAATGGAAAGCAGATGGATGCGTAGAGCCTGAAATACTTTAAAGCGGGGTTGAAAGAGTGTACGGCGAAGATGATTTCCTTCAGCTATCCGGAATACAGCATTTTGCTTTTTGCCGCAGGCAATGGGCATTGGCTTATATTGAATTGCAATGGCAGGAAAATGTAAAAACTCTGGAAGGAAGAATACTCCACGAAAAGGCTCATGATATCTCGATTAAAGAAAAAAGAGGGGATCTGATTATTGTGCGGGCGATGCCTATACATTCACGCGAAATTGGTATTAGTGGCGAGTGTGACGTGGTAGAATTTCATCGATCTGAGGATGGGATTTCAATTTCTGGAAGAGATGGAAAATATAGTGTGTTTCCAATAGAATATAAAAGGGGAAGCCCGAAATCGCATGATGCAGATGCACTGCAGTTGACAGCACAGGCATTATGTTTGGAAGAAATGTTGTGTTGTGAGGTTGCATTTGGCTATATTTTCTACGGAGAGATCAGAAGACGTGAAAGAATAGAATTTAATCCAGAATTACGTCAAAAAGTCAAAAACATGTTTGGGGAAATGCATAAGTATTATGAACAGAGATATACCCCAAAAGTTAAGTGGAAGAAAAGCTGTAATGCATGTTCACTGAAGGATATTTGTTTGCCTGTATTAAATAAAAATATATCTGTAAAGGAATACATATCCGGAAGGATTTATGAAGGGAGAATAAATCCATGAAGCAACTGTTGAATACTCTATATGTTACAGGTAAAAACAGATAGCTTTCTTTGGATGGTGAAAATGTAGTCATTTCTGAAAAACAGGAGGAAATTGGAGGGATTCCGCTACATAATATTCAGGGGATTGTATCATTTGGATATACAGGGGCCAGTCCGGCCTTGATGGGAGCTTGTGCGCAGAGAAATATTGAGCTGACTTTTATGTCGGGAAATGGATGATTCCTGGCGCGGGTCACCGGTGAAGTACGGGGGAATGTGACACTGAGGAAACAACAGTATAAAGTGAGCGAACATCCGGAAGGAAGTATCAGGTTGGCGAGAAACTTTATTCTGGGAAAAGTATATAACTCCAGATGGATTCTAGAAAGAGCCATCAGAGATTACCCATTGCGTATTGATGTGGAACGCATAAAGTTAAAATCAAATATTTTGCAGCAAAGTCTTTAAATGATTCGGGAATGCGACAACAGCAAAACACTTTTAGGTCTTGAAGGTGAGGCAGCATCCGTATACTTTTCTGTTCTTGATGAATTGATTTTGCAACAAAAAGAGGAATTTGCTTTTCAGGGAAGAAATAAGCGGCCTCCGCTTGATAATGTTAATGCATTGCTTTCTTTTGCGTATAGTTTGCTTGCAGGAATGTGCGGAGCGGCGCTAGAAGCAGTGGGTTTGGATGCATATGTGGGATTTTTTCATGCCGACAGACCGGGACGTATTTCTCTTGCGTTGGATTTAATGGAGAAACTGAGAGGCGTTTTGGCGGACCGGTTTGTTCTGACATTGATTAATAAACGAATTGTAAACGCGGATGATTTTTATAAAAACAGAGAGCGGAGCAGTTGTCTTAAACGAAAAGGGAAGAAGCGTGTTCTTAAGTGCGTGGCAGGAGCGAAAGCAGGAATTGATTACACATCCCTTTTTAAATGAAAAAGTGGAATGGGGATTAATACCGCATGTACAGGCAATGCTTCTTGCACGTTGTCTAAGAGGAGATTTAGATGAATATCCGCCTTTTTTCTGGAAGTAGGATGTAATATGCTGATTTTGATTACTTATGATGTCAATACTGAGACATCTGATGGGCGCAGACGGTTGCGAAAGGTGGCTAAACAGTGTGTAAATTATGGGCAACGAGTGCAAAATTCTGTATTTGAATGTCAGGTTGATCTTGTAAAATATCGTCAAATAAAGGAGATACCGGAAATGATTATTGATAAAGACAAGGATAGTTTAAGGTTTTATAACTTGGGAGATAAATATAAAAATAAGGTTGAGCATATAGGTGCAAAACCGGGATTTGATGTATCAGAACCTTTACTGTTTTAAGTGCGAATAGAAAGTGTACATAAATATATGGGAGATTCGCACTGAGATTTTATCGGAAATAAAGATTAAAATAGTTTATTATGCGTTTATTGCCAAAATTAATAATAGAAAAATTGACAAAATTAGCAAATTGTGTGGTGAAATCTTAAATATTATTGTAAGATTTTGCCGGTCGGTCTCATCCGAGGACGTGAGTTGAAACAGAGAGATCAAGCAGGTTTTCGCCAAACCGTATCGGTCGGTCTCATCCGAGGACGTGAGTTGAAACTTGGGATAGGAAATACTTCGGGTCTACCTCCGTCGGTCGGTCTCATCCGAGGACGTGAGTTGAAACAGTTATATACTTAGTTATATACGATGCACAACGCGGTCGGTCTCATCCGAGGACGTGAGTTGAAACACTGAATTTGACTGTTGGCTTAGAAAACTGAACAGGGTCGGTCTCATCCGAGGACGTGAGTTGAAACTACTCTGTTAAGGTCTATGTATGAGATGAAAGCGGTCGGTCTCATCCGAGGACGTGAGTTGAAACATCAGCCCGTCTTCGGTTCCGACCATCTTATCCGGGTCGGTCTCATCCGAGGACGTGAGTTGAAACAGTATAGCTGCGTATGACGGAAAAAATATTGTTGGTCGGTCTCATCCGAGGACGTGAGTTGAAACATGACCTGATCGGTTTTCCATCCGCCCATTGCCGGTCGGCCTCATCCGAGGCCGTGAGTTGAAACGTAGTTGTCCTGCATATCGACGTCAACCTTTTTCGGTCGGCCTCGGATGAGACCGTGAATTGATCCCTATAATTTATAGAAAATTAACGATTTATGGCTTTAAAATAAACCTGGAATATGTTAAAGTAAGGGTGCAGGTAGAGATACGCTGTATACTCGTGCAATCGAATTAACGTTTAAGTGTCATGTGCTGGCACCGACCACGAGGGCGTCGCCATTCGGCGGCGCTTTTTTTATCCCAAAGAGGTAAACTATGGATCTGTTCGTATATTCTGATGAGTCTGGTGTGTTTGACAAAGTTCATAATGAGATATATGTATTTGGCGGATTAATCTTTTTAGGTAAGAAACAAAAAGATGATTATGCGCATAAATACAGCGCGGCTGAAAAAATAATACGTTTTAATGGCGGATACACTGCGGAAGAAGAGTTGAAAGCCTGTAAAATTACGAATAAGGAAAAAGGAAAACTGTATCGTTCTTTAAATGAAGCGATACGTTTTGGGGTGGTCATAAACCAAAACAGGGTTTTGGATCGGATATTTCAAAGTAAAAAGGATAAACAGCGCTATCTTGATTATGCTTATAAAATTGGATTAAAACGTGCGTTAGAGCGTTTGTTAAAAGAAAATAAGATTAATCGGGAGGAAGTGTGCAATATCCATGTTTATAATGATGAGCACAGCACAGCGACGAATGGCCACTATGAGTTAAGAGAGGCATTAGAACAGGAATTTAAGAATGGAACGTATAATTGCAGGTATGATACATTTTTTCCACCTTTATTTGATAATCTGGAAGGAATAGAATTACAGTTCTGCGATTCCGGTAAGAATACATTGATCAGAGCTGCAGATATCGTTGCAAACAGAATTTATCATTTGGCACTTAATAGAAAAATAGAAGATATGGAAGGACTTTATCTGTCTACTTTACCATGATTACCGAAAGAGCAGGGGCACAGTGCGCAAGCCCTGAAAACCATCGAGTGACATAACCCCCTGTTTGTAGTATACTTTGTTATGGTACATGATCCGAACTGCAGTGTCTGGAGGCATTATGAAAAAAGTATTGATCGTAATCGATATGCAAAATGATTTTATTACCGGAAGTCTTGGTACCAAAGAAGCGCAGGCAATCGTGCCGGCTGTAGAAAAGCGGTGCCGGGAGGCAAAAGCATCGGGGGAGGGCATCATTTTCACGCAGGATACGCATGGCGATGATTACCTGAGTACACAGGAAGGGAGAAAGCTCCCGGTCGCGCACTGTATAAAAGGGACGCCTGGATGGGAAATATGCGATGCGCTGCTTCCATATGCAGAAAAATGCGTTGAAAAGCCGACGTTCGGGTCGGTGGAGCTCATGAAGCTTTGCGCGGATTATGACGCGTTCGAGCTCTGCGGGCTGTGCACGGATATCTGTGTCATTTCAAATGCAATGCTGTTAAAGGCATATTATCCGGAGAAGGAAGTAAGTGTTGATGCGGATCTATGTGCAGGGGTAACGCCTGAAAGTCATGAAAATGCGCTTTCAGCAATGCAGATGTGCCAGATTAATATTGAGAGGTGATTCAAAACGGGGGTTCTGACGGGAACCGGCAGGCGCTTCCGGATCAACGGGGCGCAAAAGAAGGGAGCAAAACACTATGGTAAATGCAAATCTGATACAGGATGCAAACATTCCGAAGATCAACAAAATCGGATTTATCGGAACCGGTATTATGGGAGCGGCGATGGCAGGACACCTCATGGCAGCAGGCTATGAGCTGTCTGTTTACAACAGAACAAAAGAAAAAGCGGAAGAACTGATCAGGCGCGGCGCGCGCTGGTGCGCTACTCCGGGTGCCTGTGCGGAAGGACAGGATGCGGTAATTACGATCGTTGGATATCCGAAAGATGTGGAAGAAGTATATCTCGGTGAAGACGGCATTCTGGCCCATGCAAAGAAAGGCGCGTATCTGGCTGATATGACAACGTCCTCTCCGGCTTTGGCAGCAAAAATATATGAAGCGGCAAAGGAAAAGGAAATTTATGCGCTGGATGCACCGGTAACGGGAGGAGATACCGGGGCAAAGGCTGCCACTCTGACGATCCTTGTCGGCGGAGATGATGAGGCATTTGCAGCAATGGAGCCGGTTTTTGCGGTAATGGGGAAAAAGATCGTACATTTTGGAAAGGCAGGCAGCGGCCAGCATGTGAAAATGTGCAATCAGATCGCAATCGCGGGCGCGCTTTCCGGTGCATGTGAAGCGATCAGTTATGCAAAAGCGGCAGGGCTTGATCCCGGGCAGATGCTTGAAACGATCGGAACGGGAGCCGCGGCAAGCTTCCAGCTTTCAAATGTGGCGAAAAAGGGAATGGAAGGAGACTTTGCGCCGGGCTTCATGATGAAGCATTTTGTGAAGGATATGACCCTTGCGGATGAGGCGGCAAAGGAAAACGGGTTAACGCTTGAGATCCTTGAGCATGTGCGGCAGATCTGTAAGAATTTGGAAGAGGACGGGCATGCGGCAGAAGGTACGCAGGCGCTGCTGAAGCATTATGAGCAGGCGGAATAACCCGGTGATGGATAGAAGCTGAGAAAGCGTGCAGTATCATAAATGATGCGTGAATAAGGAGGAGAGAAATGGCAAAAGTATATGCGTTTCTTGCAAACGGCTCGGAAGAGGTAGAGTGCCTGGCAGTTGTGGACGTGCTGCGCAGAGCCGGAATAGATACGGTACTTGTTTCAATCAATGAGGGATGTGAGGTAACCGGATCACATGGTATCCGCATTGTGTGCGATACGACGATTGCAGATGCCTGTCTGTCGGATGCAGAGGTGCTCTTCCTTCCCGGAGGCATGCCGGGGACCACACATCTGATGGAATGTGAAGTTCTCACAGATGCTCTGCGCAGACACTATAAAGCCGGAAAGCGGGTGGCTGCAATCTGTGCTGCGCCTTCCGTGCTTGGCGCGCTTGGATTTCTGAAAGGCCGGAAAGCAACCTGTTTTCCGGGATTTGAGGAGAAGCTTTCAGGCGCGGAATACAGCCATACAGGCGTGGTGACGGATGGAAATGTAACGACAGCGCGCGGCCTCGGCTATGCGCTGGATCTGGGGCTTGAGCTTGTAGGTCTGCTTTGCTCTGAGACGGAGTCGGCAGCGCTGAAGCAGACGATTCAGTACGATCAGATATAAGCTGAGACAGGGGATCCCGTAACGGGATCCTCTGTGTGGTAAACGGCACTGCAGAAAATAGGAAAGTGAGAACGGGAACGCATGATAAGAAAGGCAGACGCAAAAGTTTGGCTGATCAAGGGACGCGGCAGGACGTTAAAGTCAGGCGGCATGTGGGTCTATGACAATGAGATCGATAGAATAGAGGGCGATTTTGAAAATGGAGATATCATCGAAGTACACGATTTTGATGGATATTTTATGGGATGGGGTTTTATCAATACTGCATCCAAAATCACCGTCCGTCTGCTTTCAAGATGGAAGGAAGACGTTCCCGGCGAAGCGTTTCTTGAAAAAAGGGTCCGCAATGCCTGGGAATACCGAAAAAGTGTGGTGGATACGAATGCCTGCAGGCTGATTTTCGGAGAGGCTGATTTCCTGCCGGGTCTTGTTGTAGACAAATTTTCAGATGTGCTCGTTGTGGAATCTCTGGCGCTCGGCATTGACCGTATGAAAGAGGAAATTCTCGCGGCGATCAAAAAGGTGCTGCTTGAGGACGGTATTACGATCCGGGGAATCTATGAACGCAGTGATGCCCGGGTCCGCCTCAAGGAGGGAATGCAGCTTCGCAAGGGCTTTATTGGAGAAGCCTTCGATACCAATGTGGAAATTGAAGAAAATGGTGTGAAGTACCTCGTGGATGTGGCGGACGGGCAGAAGACCGGATTTTTCCTCGACCAGAAGTATAACCGTGCGGCGATCCGGAGACTGTGTAAGGATAAGCGCGTGCTGGAGTGCTTTACGCATACCGGAACCTTTGCGCTGAATGCGGCGCAGGCAGGCGCTTCTGAAGTGACAGCGGTGGATATTTCGGAAACAGCGATCGCGCAGGCAGAGAAAAATGCAGAGCTGAACGGACTTTCTTCTATTATAAAGTTCCGTTGTGAGGATGTATTTGACCTGCTTCCGAAGCTGGAAGCGGCGGGCGAAAAATATGATGTTGTCATTCTTGATCCGCCGGCATTTACGAAATCGAAAGAGACTGTCAAACAGGCTGTCAAGGGCTATCGGGACATCAATATGCGGGGACTTCGGCTTGTGAAAAACGGCGGTTTCTTTGCGACCTGCTCCTGCTCACATTTTCTGACTCCGGAGCTGATGACAAAAACCATTCGTGAGGCGGCAAACGGTGCAGGACACCGGAGGCTTCGCCAGGTGGAATTCCGGCAGCAGGCACCGGATCATCCGATTCTCTGGGCGGCAGATGAGTCTTATTATCTGAAGTTTTATATTTTTCAGGTTGTGGATGAACTGTAGACCGTGCCGGAAAAATGTGAAAAACAGAAAATAAACAACAGAAGAAAAAAAGTAAAATAAAAGAAAGAGCTGTTTTAAGAGAAATGAATCATCAGAACCATAAAAAATCTGCGGGAAAGCGTATCCTGCTCATTTTGCTCGCGCTGTGTATCCTGACCGGTGTGCTTACAGTTGCTGTCGGGAATTATTTTGTGAATTTTGCGATCCTGCGGCAGGACAGTTTTAATGAGGACATTGAACCGGCGGATTCGCTGAGCGGTGAAGATCAGGCAATCATCAATGCATCCCGGACGGCTTATGAGACCTTTCGTGAGGACGTATTTTCCGATCCTGCAATCGGGAAAGAGGTTGTGACGATCACCTCTGATGACGGGCTCAGGCTGGAAGCGGACCGGTATATGCAGGCGGGTGAACGGGAGCATCAGTGGGTCATTTTTGTACATGGCTATTCGTCTTCGAGAACAGCATCCTCCTCACAGGAGATCGTGAGCGTGTATCTGAGCCGCGGCTATCAGGTACTTTCCCCGGATAACCGCGGGCACGGCGGTTCGGAAGGACAGTACATCGGAATGGGCTGGCTTGACCGTCTGGACATTGTGAAGTGGATCGATTACCTGACAAGTCTCGACCCGCAGGCTGAAATTTATCTTCATGGCGTCTCCATGGGAGGCGCGACAGTCATGATGACTTCGGGAGAAGCGCTTCCGGAGCAGGTGAAGGCGATCGTGGAGGACAGCGGATATACTTCCGTATGGGATGAATTTGCTTCAGAGCTTCGCTATCTGTATCATCTTCCGGCATTTCCGGCTCTTTATATGGCTGATGTGATGGCGGGGGTGCGGGCAGGCTATCATTTTAAGGAAGCGTCTTCGCTTCGGCAGCTTGCAAAATGCCGCGTGCCGATGCTCTTTATCCACGGAGATAAAGATAATTTTGTTCCGTTTGAGATGGTGTATGAAAACTATGATGCCTGTGCATCTGCAGATAAAAAGCTGCTTACGGTAGGCGGAGCAGGGCATGTTGAGTCGTATCTGCGGGAACCGGAGCTTTACTGGAGCACGGTATTTGATTTTCTGGATTGATTTTCCCTGTCGGTTCGCTATAATGAGAGGCGATACCGACAGGGGGATTTTTTATTATGGGTATGACGACAAAACTGGACAGCGACAATATCCGCGGGCTTGTTCTGGGGCTGGCGCTTCCGAGCATGGCCGCTCAGTTTGTCAGTGTTCTTTACAGCATTGTGGACAGGATGTATATCGGAAACATTCCGCAGATCGGAGAGACCGCGCTCGCAGGGGTCGGGATCTGCGGTCCGATCGTGACGTTGATCACGGCGTTTGCTTCCATGGTCGGGATCGGGGGCGGTCCGCTTGTGAGCATACGTCTCGGAGCGAAGCGGGAAGCAGAGGCTGAGCGTATCATGTCCAACTGCTTCTGGTTTCTTGGCGCGATCGCAGTTGCGGTAATGATCATTTCATTGCTTTTAAAAGAAAAGCTTCTCTGGTGGTTTGGCGCCTCTGAGGCGATTTTCCCCTATGCAAATGAATATCTCACGATCTATCTTGCGGGCACGCTTTTTGCGCTGCTCTCTACGGGGATGAATCAGTTTATCATTTGTCAGGGCTATTCAAAAACGGCTATGTGTTCCGTGCTGATCGGAGCGGCGGCAAATATCATACTGGATCCCGTATTTATTTTTGCTCTGAATATGAAGGTCGCCGGAGCCGCGCTTGCAACGATCCTCTCACAGCTTTTAAGCTGTATATTTGTACTGTCATTTCTGTTCGGAAGGCATTCAGCGCTTAAAATACGCTTTATCCGTCCGGAGCTTAAGATCATTAAAAATGTATTTCTGGTCGGCCTTACACCGTTTCTGATCATAGCCTTTGACAACGTCATGCTGATCTCCCTGAACGCGATGCTGACAAAGTATGGCGGGCCGGACGGTGATATGCTTCTGACCTGCAATACGATCCTCCAGTCGTTCATGCTGATCATTACGATGCCGCTCGGCGGCATCACGGGCGGGACCCAGACGATCCTCGGATTTAATTACGGTGCCAGACGTCCTGATAAAATCATGCGCGCGCAGAAGTGGATCCTTGCAGTCAGCTTTTTGTTCAGTCTGTGTATGTTTCTGATCGCACAGACCGTGCCGCAGTACTTTATCCGCATCTTCACACGGGAGCCGGCTTACGTGGAGATGACAGCGCACATTATCCGCCTCTATACGATCGGCGTTCCGCTTCTCGCGGTGCAGTATACGATCGTGGATGGATTTACGGGTATGGGCGTTTTCAAATATGCCTTTGCGCTTTCTGCATGGAGGAAGGTGCTTTATTTTGCCTGTGTATTCACAATCCCGCTGATCTTCAGCGCGGAAGAGATTTTTTACTGCGAACCGGTGTCGGATATTCTGGGCCCCTGTGTTTCTGTCATTCTGTATATCACGCTTGGCCGCAAAATGCTCTCCCGCTTGTAAAAAAATGTAAAAAAAGATTCACAAATGAATAAAAGTTCATATAGCGAAATTAAAACACAGCCAATCGTCGGGATGACGGGAGGCTGTATTTATCGTAATCGGATGTTATTTTGTGAAAAAATCAACAAAATTGAAAAGAGGAAAATTTCGCATTTGATAAAAAAATGTCAAATAGAGTGTGTAATTAGTGATCATCGATTAAAATTTGTGTATATTTAGTGCCGCCGAAGATATTGACGCGGGCAAGAAAAATAAAGGAAAAACAATGCGCTTTATTGGTAATTTCGCTGAAAAAGATGCGCTCGCGAAATATTTTGCACGTTGAAAAAAACAATTAAAGATAATATAATGAGTCTACCAAGACTGTAAGTGGGGAGGTAGAAAATGGCAAAAGAAATTATCGATGCCGTAAAAAAGGCAGAGATGGAAGGCCAGAAAGCGCTTGAAAAAGCGAAAGCGGACGCCGAAAAGCTTGTGAAAGATGCGAAAAGTCTTGCACAGGAAGCTTCAAAGAAGAAAATCGATGAAGCAGGGGCGGCTGCCCGGGCCAAAGCTCTGACGGCATCGGAGCAGGCGCAGAAGGCGGTGGAAAAGGCCTCCGCAGATGCGCAGACTGAGATTGATGCATTGAAAAAAGCCGTAGCGGATAAGGCGGAACAGGCTGTAGATGCCGTGCTCGCCGAGCTGCTTGACTGATCTCAGGGGGACAGGCACAGCCTGTATGAGTAATTTGAAAAAAAGAAAGAGAGGAGGAAAAAGGTATGTCTAAAGTACCTATGAAGCGTGTTTTTATCTGCGGAATGAAAAAAGACAGAAAACAGATACTCGAAGCGCTTCAAAGGGCGGGCGTGGTCGAAGTCAGCATGGAAAAGGCTGAGGACGATTACCTGGAGACGATGGACGTTATGCCGCAGAAGGCAGTGTTTGACAGAAATGCAGCACTTGCCGAGAGCGCGCTCGACACACTGAACCAGTACGCGCCCGACACGGAAGGCGGACTGCTGAAGTCGCTGGAAGGGGCAAAGGACATGGATCTCAAGTCCTATTATGCAATGACTGAACAGTGCGATGCATATATGAAGACAGCGACCCATATTCAGGCGCTCGCAAAGCAGCTGGCAGAGGACAGGGCATCTATTCCGAAGAATGAGACCAGAATAGAAAGCCTGAAGCCATGGATGAATTTCGACCTTCCGCTGGATTTTCAGGGTACGAGAGATGCCGCCGCATTCGTCGGTTCACTGCCAAATCAGGTGAGCCTGGACCAGATCTATCAAAGTCTGGCGGAGTTTGCACCGGATGCGGAAGGTGTGGATGCAAGCATTGTTTCATCTTCGGAAGAGATGACCTGCATCTTTGTTGTCTGCCTGAGGCAGGATGCACAGCAGGTGGAGGAGGCGCTCAAGCAGATGAGCTTTGCAAAGGCGCAGCTTTCCAACATGGTGCCGAGAGAGCAGGTAGATGCGCTCACCGAGGAGATCCGCAGGACAAATGCGGATATCGAGGCATGCATCAACGAAATTAAGGGGTATGCAAAGAACCGGGAGGAGCTTAAGTTTGCGGCGGACTATTACAGGATGCGCGCGGACAAGTATCAGGTTCTGAACGGTATCAGCCAGTCCAGAAAGGCGTTCTTTATAAACGGATTTATTCCGTCGCCTTACGCAAAGGAGCTGGAACAGAAGCTGACCGGAGATTATGATGCTGTTGTTGAGATCAGCGATCCGTCAGAAGAAGATGAGGTTCCGGTAGTGCTGAAGAACGGCGTGCTGGCAGATCCGATGGAAACGGTCGTTGAGAGCTATTCACTTCCCGGGAAGGGAGAGATCGATCCTTCGAAGATCATGGCATGTTTCTATTATCTGTTCTTCGGTATGATGCTTTCAGATGCCGGATATGGTCTTTTAGTGGTTCTGGGCACCGGCTATGTGCTGCTGAAGGTAAAGAACCTGAAGCCAGAGATGAAGAAGATGATGAAGCTGTTTTTCTACTGCGGTATCTCAACTGTTTTCTGGGGTATCATGTTCGGAAGCTTCTTTGGAGATGCCGTAAACGTTATCGCGACAACATTCTTCAACCGTCCTGATATTAAGCTCACGCCGGTATGGTTTGAGCCGGTCAGCGAACCGATGCGTCTTCTGGTATTCGCGTTTGGCCTCGGTATCATTCATCTGTTTACGGGACTGTTTATCAAGATGTATGAGCTTCTGAAGGCAGGGCAGGTAGCGGACGCGATCTATGACGTCGTGTTCTGGCTGATGCTTGTCGGCGGCGGTATCGTATATCTTCTGACCATGGACATGATCACCGGCATGCTGGGACTTAGCTTTACCTTAAGCCCGGCAGTGGGAACTGCTTCGGCAGTGATCGCAGTCGTGGGCCTTGTGGGCATTGTGCTGACAGGCGGAAGAGAATCGAAGAACTGGTTCAAGCGTCTTCTGAAGGGTGCTTATGCGGCTTACGGCGTAACGAGCTACCTTTCCGACGTGCTGTCCTATTCCAGACTGCTTGCGCTTGGTCTTGCGACCGGCGTTATCGCGCAGGTATTCAACAAGATGGGAAGCATGCTCGGCAGCGCATGGTACGGCATACTGATCTTCATTCTGGTATTCCTGATCGGACATGTGCTGAATCTGGGCATCAATGTACTCGGCGCATACGTACATACGAATCGTCTGCAGTTCGTTGAGTTTTTTGGAAAATTTTATGAAGGCGGCGGAAAGAAATTCGAGCCTTTCACGGAAAATACGAAATATTTCAAAGTCAAGGAGGAAAATTAATTATGGCAAATTCAGGATTATTTTGGGCGCTTCTCGGAGCGGCATTATCGGCAGGCCTTGCAGGCGCCGGCTCAGCAATCGGTGTAGGTGTGGCAGGACGCGCGGCATCAGGCGTTGTTACACAGGAGCCGAACATGTTCTCTAAGGTTCTTATCCTTCAGCTTCTTCCGGGTACCCAGGGTATCTACGGACTCCTGATTGCATTCATTACTCTGACCCAGATTGGTATCATGGGCGGAGATCCGAACATCTCTCTGGTAAAGGGACTTCTGTATTTTGCAGCCTGCATCCCGATGGCAGTAGGCGGACTTATTTCCGGTATTGCACAGGGTAAGTGTTCTGTAGCCGCGATCGGTCTTGTAGCAAAGCGTCCGGAGCAGTTCGGTAAGGCAATGATCTTCCCGGCCATGGTAGAGACCTACGCAATTCTTGCACTTCTTATTTCCATCCTTTCCATTTTCGGAATCGTTAACGTACCGTTCTAATCGGTCTGAATAAAAGATACGGAAAATGAGAGGAAGGAGAATAAGATGAGCGGACTTGATAAAATTATCGGTCATATCAGCGCGGAAGCCGAGCGCGAAGTAAAAAAGCTGCTCGATGACGCGAATGTGCAGGCTGAAAGCATCAAAAAAGATGCGGAGGAAAAGACTGCAGCAGAGTGTGACCGGATCAACAAAAAATCCGAAGCAGAAGTCCAGAGCATCCTTGACAGAGGAAATTCCTCGGCTGAATTAAAGAAAAAACAGCTTCTCCTTGAGAAAAAACAGGAGCTGATCAACGAAACGATCGCAAAGGCGGCAGAACGCCTTGGCAGTCTGGATACATCGGCTTACTTTGATGTCATCAAAAAACTGTTTGCAAAGAACGTACTGGGCAGGGACGGAGAGATCTCTTTCAGTCAGAAAGATCTTGACCGGCTCCCGGCGGGCTTTGTAGAGGGTCTGCAGGCGCTGGCGAAGGAAAAGGGCGGAAGCCTGAAGCTTTCCGAAAAGGCGGCGGACATCGACGGAGGCTTTGTATTAAATTACGGAGGCATTGAGGAGAACTGCTCATTCGGGGCACTGATCGACGGAAGCCTCGAGACTTTGCAGGATAAGGTACAGAAGGTATTATTCGCGTAAGACAGCATAGACGGTGAAAAACACCGCCGAAAAGGAGAAACAATGACAGGTGCTTATATAGACAATGGCTATGTATATGCTGTAGCGCGGATCCGCGGGGCAGAGCTTAAGCTTCTGAACCAGAATGCCATGGAACAGTTGATCCAGGCAAAACATGCAACAGAGGTTCTCCGGCTTCTTTCTGAGAAGGGCTGGGGCGAGGACGGAAAAAGTACCTCTCCGGAGGATGTGCTTTCTGCCGAGCGTGAAAAGACATGGGCGCTCGTGGAGGAGCTGGTTCCGGAGAAGGAAATCTTTGATGTGTTCCTTCTGCCGAATGATTACAACAATCTGAAGGCGGCGATCAAGGAATCCCTTATGGAGTTCGATTATCCGGGCATTTATATCAGCGAGGCGACGATATCGCCGGAGCTGATTCGGAAAGCGGTCAAGGAGCGCAATTACAGTGCGCTTCCGGACAGCATGCAGGAAGTGGCGCGGGAAGCGCATGAAGTATTCCTGCATACGGGTGACGGGCAGCTCTGTGATATTCTTGTGGACCGTGCCTGCCTGGATGCGGTTTTAAAGGCCGGACAGGAAAGCGGGGATGAGTTTATCGCGATGTACGCGGAGCTTTCCGTGGCAAGTGCGGATATCAAGATCGCGGTACGCGCGGCGCTGACCGGAAAGGACAGGGAGTTCCTGAAGAAGGCGCTTGCGGAGTGCGAAACGCTTGATATCAATGCGCTGACCAACGCGGCGCTTCAGGGCAGAGAGGCGATCTGCAGCTATCTTGCGGCAACCGACTACGCGGAAGCCGTGGAGGAGCTTAAGAAGTCCACAACAGCCTTTGAGCGCTGGTGCGACAACCTTGTGATCCGCCGTATGAAGCAGGAACTGTATAACTCGTTCGGACTTGGACCTGTTGCAGCATATATTTTAGCAAGAGAAAATGAAATTAAATCCGTCAGGATCATCCTTTCCGGAAAACAGAACGGCTTTCCGGAGGATGTGATCAGGGAAAGGGTGCGTGAAACTTATGTATAAGATAGCAGTAATGGGCGATCGGGACAGCATATACGGTTTCGCGGCAGTGGGACTTGAACCCTTCCCGATCACGGATGCTGACGAGGCGGCGGCAAAGCTCCGCGAGCTTGTAGACGGTAATTATGCCGTGATCTACATCACTGAGGAGCTGGCAGCAAAGCTTGAAAAGGAAATTCTTTATTATTCTGAAAGAAGGCTTCCGGCCATAATCCTGATACCGGGGATCTCCGGCAATACGGGCAAGGGCATACAGGCGGTAAAACGTTCTGTAGAGCAGGCAGTCGGTTCAGATATCATATTCGGAAACGAATAACAGGATAAGGAGATCAAACAGAAATGAGTAAAGGCGTTATTAAAAAAGTGGCCGGACCTCTTGTTATTGCCAAGGGCATGCGCGACGCGAACATGTTTGACGTGGTTCGCGTTTCAGAGCAGGGCCTGATCGGCGAAATCATTGAGATGCACGGAGACCTCGCTTCCGTTCAGGTATACGAGGAGACCTCCGGACTTGGTCCGGGAGAGCCGGTTGTATCGACCGGCGTTCCGATGTCGGTTGAGCTCGGACCGGGCCTGATCAGCAGTATTTACGACGGAATTCAGAGACCGCTTGAGAAGATCAAGGAAAAGACCGCGTCAAATCTGCTGCAGAGAGGCGTTGAGGTTCCGGCGCTTGACCGGGATAAGAAATGGCACTTTGTTCCGACCGTGGAGAACGGTGCGGAGGTGGAGAGCGGCGATGTGATCGGAACCGTACAGGAGACGGATATCGTACTTCACAAGATCATGGTGCCGAATGGCGTGAAGGGAAAGATCAGCGGCCTTTCCGAGGGCGATTATACAGTGCTCGAGGATGTTGCAGCTGTAGCCGGAGAGAAGGGCGAGACTAAGATCCAGCTGATGCAGAAGTGGCCGGTACGTACCGGAAGACCTTATGCGAAGAAGCTTTCTCCGGACATGCCCCTGATCACGGGACAGCGTGTTATCGATACGTTCTTCCCGATCGCAAAGGGCGGCGTTGCGGCGGTTCCGGGTCCGTTCGGATCAGGAAAAACAGTCGTACAGCACCAGCTTGCAAAGTGGGCGGATGCGGATATCGTGGTCTACATCGGCTGCGGTGAGCGCGGAAACGAGATGACCGACGTTCTGAACGAGTTCCCGGAGCTTAAGGATCCGCGGACCGGCAAGTCTCTTATGGAGAGAACCGTACTGATCGCAAATACCTCCGATATGCCGGTTGCGGCACGAGAGGCATCTATTTATACAGGTATCACGATCGCGGAATATTTCCGTGACATGGGCTATTCGGTAGCACTCATGGCAGACTCCACCTCACGTTGGGCAGAGGCGCTTCGTGAGATGTCAGGACGTCTTGAGGAGATGCCTGGTGAGGAGGGATACCCGGCATACCTCGGATCCCGTCTCGCACAGTTCTATGAGAGAGCAGGCCGCGTGGTTTCTCTTGGCAAAGACGGCAGAGAGGGTGCGCTTTCCGTTATCGGAGCAGTATCCCCGGCAGGCGGCGATACCTCAGAGCCGGTTACGCAGGCAACGCTCCGTATCGTAAAGGTATTCTGGTCGCTTGATTCCTCGCTTGCATATAAGCGTCATTTCCCGGCGATCAACTGGCTGAGCTCCTATTCTCTGTACCTCGACAACATGGAGAAGTGGTTCAATGAGTCGGCGGCAGAGGACTGGTCAAAGCTTCGTGCGGAGCTGATGTCGCTTCTGCAGGATGAGTCAGAGCTGAATGAGATCGTACAGCTTGTCGGCATGGACGCGCTTTCCGCGCCTGACCGCTTAAAGCTTGAGGCGGCACGCTCCATCCGTGAGGACTATCTGCACCAGAACGCATTCAATGACGTGGATACCTACACTTCCATGAATAAGCAGCATATGATGATGCAGCTTATTATGGATTATTATGAAGAGGCGAAGAATGCGCTTTCCGAAGGCGCAAAGGTTGATGATCTTGTAAATCTTCCGTGCCGTGAGGCGATCGGCCGTTTCAAGTACGTTGAAGAGAGCGGAATCTCAGCCGAGTACGATAAGATCGTAAGCGACCTGAAGAAGGAATGCGCGGAAGCACTTGCAAGAAAGGAGGACTTCTAAATGCCTAAGGAGTATAGGACAATACAGGAGGTTGCAGGTCCTCTGATGCTTGTAAGAGGCGTTGAAGGTGTTACCTACGACGAGCTTGGAGAAATTGAGTTATCAAACGGAACAAAGCGCCGCTGCAAGGTGCTTGAGATCGATGAGGGAAATGCGCTTGTACAGCTGTTCGAGGCTTCCACGGGTATCAACCTGGATTCTTCGAAGGTACGTTTCCTCGGAAGATGTATGGAGCTTGGAGTATCCGAGGATATGCTCGGCCGTATGTTTGACGGTCTGGGACGTCCGATCGACGGCGGCCCGGATATCCTTCCGGACAAGCGTATGGATATCAATGGTCTTCCGATCAACCCGGCGGCGAGAAACTATCCGTCCGAGTTCATCCAGACCGGCGTATCCGCGATCGACGGACTGAATACACTGGTAAGAGGACAGAAGCTTCCGATCTTCTCCTGCTCAGGTCTTCCGCACGCAAACCTTGCGGCGCAGATCGCACGTCAGGCGAAGGTGCGCGGCACGACAGAGCCGTTCGCGGTTGTATTCGCCGCCATGGGTATCACCTTTGAGGAGGCGAACTTCTTCATGAACTCCTTTAAGGAGACGGGCGCGATCGACAGAGCCGTTATGTTCCTGAATCTTGCAAATGACCCGGCAGTAGAGCGTATTTCCACGCCGCGTATGGCACTTACGGCAGCAGAGTATCTTGCATTCGAAAAGGATATGCACGTACTCGTTATCCTGACCGACATTACGAACTACGCAGACTCTCTTCGTGAGGTCTCCGCAGCGCGTAAGGAGGTTCCGGGACGCCGCGGCTATCCGGGATATATGTACACGGACCTTGCATCTCTGTACGAGCGTGCAGGACGCCAGGTGGGCAGAAACGGTTCCATCACGATGGTTCCGATCCTGACCATGCCGGAGGATGATAAGACCCACCCGATTCCGGACCTTACCGGATACATCACCGAGGGACAGATCATTCTGGCCCGTGAGCTTTACAGAAAGAATATCGCACCGCCGATCGACGTACTTCCGTCCCTGTCCCGTCTGAAGGATAAGGGTATCGGTAAGGGCAAGACGCGTGAGGATCATGCGGATACCATGAACCAGCTCTTCGCAGCTTACTCCCGTGGTAAGGACGCAAAGGAACTCATGGTCGTGCTCGGTGAGGCAGCGCTTACGGATATCGATAAGCTGTACGCAAAGTTTGCGGATGAGTTTGAGAAGCAGTATGTTTCCCAGGGCTATACGACAAACCGCGACATCGAGGAGACGCTCGAGATTGGCTGGAAGCTCCTCGGCATCCTTCCGAAGTCTGAGCTTAAGCGTATCAAAGACGTATTTATCGAGCAGTATTACAGACCGTACGAGGATTAAAGTCCAAAAAGGAGTAGTGGAATGGCACAAACACAGGTTAATCCTACAAGAATGGAGCTTACGCGCCTTAAGGGAAAGCTCAAGACCGCGACCCGCGGACATAAGCTGCTTAAGGATAAGCGCGATGAGCTGATGAGGCAGTTCCTGATTCTTGTAAGGGAGAATAAAGACCTTCGTGAAAAAGTGGAAGCCAGCATCAAGGACTGCAACCGTAATTTCGTGCTTGCGAGAGCAGGCATGAGCGCGGAAGCCCTGAACGTCGCCCTGATGGCGCCGAAGCAGGAAGTATACCTTGAGGCATCCGCAAAAAATGTCATGTCCGTCGAGATTCCGCAGTTCACCTATAAGACGAGAACTTCGGATACGAATGATATTTATTCCTACGGACTGGCGTTTACGTCTTCCGACCTTGACGGCGCGGTAAAGAGCATTGCGGATATTCTTCCCGACATGCTGAAGCTTGCGGAGTGCGAAAAATCCTGTCAGCTTATGGCGACGGAGATCGAGAAGACCAGACGCCGCGTAAACGCGCTTGAGCACGTTATGATCCCGCAGACCCAGGAAAGCATCCGCTTTATCACGATGAAGCTGGATGAGGCGGAGAGAAGCTCCCAGACCAGACTGATGAAGGTGAAGGATATGATGCTTGAGCAGGCGCATAAGTATTCCGAAAAAACGGATACGATGGCGGAGCACAAGGTCGAGATCGAGGCATAAGCCCCGGGCGGAGAGACAACAGCAAAACCGCCGTGTAAAGAGAAGGTTACATGATTAAATTGAAAAGCAGGCGCATGCGCCTGCTTTTCTGCTTGCTGAAAGACAGCCGACAGCTTATAATGTAAGCATTGGAACTGTTTTTAAAACATGTATCGGAGGTTTGAATTTTATGAAGGAAACAGCACTTGTCATTATGGCCGCCGGCATCGGATCCCGTTTCGGAACCGGGATCAAGCAGCTCGCAAAGGTAGGACCGGGTGGTGAAATCATTATGGATTACAGCATCCATGACGCGCTTTTGGCCGGCTTTGATAAGATCATATTCATCATCAGAAAGGATATCGAGGCGGAGTTCAAAGAGGTGATCGGAAACCGGATCGAGAAGATCGCGAAGGTGCAGTATGCGTATCAGGATCTGCATGATCTTCCCGAAGGATATTCGCTTCCGGACGGCAGGACAAAGCCGTGGGGAACCGCCCAGGCGATTCTTGCCGCAAGGGATCTGATCGACTGCCCGTTTATCGTCATCAATGCGGATGATTTTTATGGCGCGGACGGATTTAAGAAGGTGCATGATTATCTGGTAAATGATATGCAGGAGGGGACGGAAAAGCTGGATCTGTGCATGGCAGGTTTTGTGCTTGCGAATACGCTGAGCGAAAACGGCAATGTATCGAGGGGCGTATGCGCGGAAGACGCGGCGCACCACCTGCTTTCCGTAACGGAGACCTATGAGGTCGGACGCCGTAACGGAGGCGTGTATGGTCTCAGAAACGGGGCGGAGATCGCCCTCTCTGAAACAGATCTGGTTTCCATGAATATGTGGGGCCTTCCGGCTTCGATCATAAAGACACTTTCGGACCGCTTCCCGGCATTCCTTGATGCGGTTCCGGCAGGTGATCTGAAGGCGGAGTATCTGCTTCCGACAGTGATCGATCAGCTCATTCATGAGGGAAAGGCGGAGGTTACCGTACTCCCGACGCAGGACAGGTGGTACGGGATGACCTATCACGAGGACTGCGTTTATGTGGAAAAGGCGCTCCGGAAGATGATCGACGAGGGCAAGTACAAGGAGAAATTGTTTGAGTAACGGAAATTCAAGTCGGGAAACACAAAAACGAAAACTGAAGCGGCAGGTGATCGATGCGGCTGCCGAAGAAAGAACAGAGGGGCATTTCGTCTTACGGCGGGTGCTCCCTGTCGCTGTTCTTCTGGCAGTGCTGATCGCGGCAGGTATTTATTTCTATTTTTCCTACAGGGTTTTTGATACGCTGGAAACGGTATGGGAGAAAGAGACGCAGGAGGATGGCGGCAGCGCGGAATCCTTCCGCGGTTATGAACTGTTTGCAAAGGGCTTTCTGCGCTATTCGAAGGACGGCGCTTCGTATGTAAACGGTGACGGCAGGACGATCTGGGAGCGAAGCTATCAGATGCAGAATCCGATTGCGGCGGTAAACGGGAATTATGCGGCGATCGCAGACCAGGGAGCGCAGAGCATTTATATTTTCAGTGACAGCGCCAACACCGGGGTGGCTTCGACCGTACTCCCGGTGAGTCGTATAACGATTTCCCGGACAGGCGTGGTATATGCGATTTTGAAAGATGACCGCGCGGATTATATTACTGCGTTTAAGGCGGACGGGAGCGGTATAGACCTGAGTATCAAGTCGATCATCACGGGAGACGGATATCCGATCGACATCGCGGTATCGCCGGACGGAACGGAGCTTCTGACATCCTATGCGGCGATCGAGAACAGTCAGGTCGTGCAGAAGGTCATATTCCGCAATTTTGATGAAGTGGGAAAAGCGGCTGACGCGCGCCGGGTCGTCGGCGGATTTACGGAAGAATTCGACGGACATCTGGTCGGACGGGTGAATTTTTCGACGAATGAATATTCACAGGCATATTATGACGGCGGGATCGCATTTTTCTCGACGAAAGTGCTGACCAGCCCGGAGCTTCTGTTCCGGGACGAATTTGAGGAAGAGATCAATTCGATTGCCTATTCAGACAAGTATGTGGCGGTGATCTTAAACACGAACGGCGGAGAAATGCCGTACAGGCTCGTGATCTATAAGGTGAATGGCGGAAGACTTGCGGAGACGCTGTTTAATTTCGCCTATACAGGATTTGAAATAGACGGAAATGAAATCCTGCTTTACAACGAATCAGGCTGCCGCGTCTATGATATACGCGGCAGGGAGCGTGTTTCTGCGGATTTTCCGATGCAGGTATCGGTGATGCGCAAAAGCGGCTTCCCCGGGGAATATCTCCTCGGCGGTCAGGGACGTCTGATGAAGGTGAAGATGAGATAAATTTAGAAAGCAGAGGAAGCGGTATGAAATATTGTGTCGGAGTGGATGTCGGAGGAACGACCGTAAAGCTCGGGATCTTTGAGGCAGAAGGAAGATTACTTGAAAAATGGGAGATAAAGACCAGAAAAGGTGAGGACGGAAGACAGTTCATCGCTGATACGGCTGCAAGCATCAGGGAGCACCTGCTGCAGCATGGCATCGCTGAATCTGATGTGATCGGAGCGGGTATGGGCGTGCCGGGACCGGTGGTCGCAAACGGCTATGTGGAATTGTGCCCGAACCTCGGACTGCACAAATGTTATCCGGCAAAGGAGCTTTCAGAAGCACTCGGCGGCATGAAGGTGGAGATCGGAAACGATGCCAATGTCGCGGCGCTTGGCGAGCTGTGGCAGGGTGCCGGAAAGGGACATCACAGCATCTGCATGGTGACGCTCGGAACCGGTGTGGGCGGCGGCCTGGTCAATGAGGGCAGGATGATCTCCGGCGTTCACGGAGCCGGCGGCGAGATCGGACATATGCATGTCGTGGACGATGAGCCGGAAGCATGCAACTGCGGCGGACACGGGTGTCTCGAGCAGTATGCATCCGCGACCGGTATTGCACGCGTGGCAAGGAGAAAGCTGGCAGAGACCCCGAAGCCTTCAGCGATGCGTGCGTTCGGAGAGCATATTTCTGCAAAAAATGTTTGTGACTGTGCAAAAGAAGGCGACGAGACCGCGCTTCTGGCGATCCGGTTTTCCATGCAGAAGCTTGCTCTTATCCTGTCACATGTAGCGCTTGGGACGGATCCGAAGCTGTTTGTGATCGGCGGCGGCGTATCAAAGGCGGGAGATTTCCTGACAGACATGATACAGACCTATCTGCGGGAACTGACGCCGCTCATCAAAGACGATTCGAAAAATGTCGTACTGGCAGAGCTTGGAAATGACGCGGGAATCTACGGAGCCGCAAAGCTCGCATTGGAAGAATGATCAGAAACGAAAAAAGAGGAATGGGGAAAATCCCTATTCCTCTTTTGCTGTCGGCAGGGAGAAGATAAACTCCGTGCCGACTTTTTCGGTTGAGATGACATCGATGTTTTCACCGTGCGCCTGAATGATTTCCTTCACGATGGAAAGGCCAAGGCCGGTACCCTTTTTATCCTTGCCGCGGGATGTGTCGCTTTTGAAAAAACGGTCCCAGATCTTTTTAATGCTTTCCTTCGGGATGCCGCAGCCGGTATCCTTGACGGAAACAAAGACTTTTTTCTGCCGGAGCGTGGTACGGATGAAAATGGTGGAATCCGGATCGGAAAATTTGATGGCGTTATCGATCAGATTGTAGAGCACCTGCTGGATCTTGCCGTAATCCGCATAGACCATCTCCGTCTCCTCTGCAAAGGTCAGTTCAAAGGAGATGCCTTTCTGTTCGCATATAACCTCGTTCGCTGCGCAGATCTCCTTGATCGTGCGGTTGATATCAAAATTGCTCCGGCGCAGGAAGCCCTTCGAATCCAGGGAGTTCAGCGTGAGCATGCCCTCGGTCAGCTTGTTGAGCCGTTCTGTTTCCGAAATCACGCGATGAAGATACTTTTCATGCATTTCCGGCGGAATCGTGCCGTCGAGAATAGCTTCGAGATATCCTTTGATCGAGGTGAGCGGCGAGCGGAAATCATGGGAAACGTTGGCAATGAAGCTCTTCTGATAGTCCTCCAGCTTAAACAGCTCGGAGGACATGTAGTTCAGCGTATTTGCGAGATACCCCATCTCGTCCTGCACGTTGTCGATATCGATGTGGTAATCCAGATTTCCATCCGCATATTCCATCGCGCCCTGCGTGATTTTCTTTAGAGGACGGTAAACCGCGCGGTGGAACAGGATAAGAAAAATAAGGGACAGGAGAAACAGTACAGCGCCCGTGATATAGACGATATTGAGGAACCCGTCCGTATAGGCGAGCACACGCTGCATCGGCAGATGAATGACAATGTATCCGGTCGTACGGTAGCCCTGCGTAATGGGGGAATTGACAGACAGCATATCCTCCGGGAAGGTTCCGTAATAATTTCCGATCGTGTAGGTGTCAGGACTGTCGGCAGGAGAAAACCCTTCAATGACGGTCCCGGTATGACGGGAGCTGCTGTCCAGTACGATGAGACCGTCGTCGTCCATGACCCAGATATCGGCATCGAGGAAGCGCGCGACGAGACGAAGCTGGGCGGAGACCGTCTCTTCAATATCGCTGATGGAGTTAAAGCTGCTGGTGTAGGTGTCCGCCATAAGCACGGCTTCGTCGTAGAGCTTGGCCGCGTTCTGCCTTACCTGAAAACGATAGGTAAGACGGGAGGAGACTGTGGCGATCATAAGAAACCCCGCAAATGCGAAGATGAGATAGCCGAAAATAAATTTGAAATAGAGGGACTTTTTCATAAGCCGTCGTTTTTATATTCCTGTTTCTTCATAGTTTGTTTACTTTTAAAGTGTATATTAAAAATATTGCAGCCGGAACGAAAATCCGGGCAAACACGGGCGTGCCGGAGACGGCACTTTCTGATATCATAATACTTTAAACTGGTTCAGGCAATCCTTAATGCGGATATATTATGGACGAAAAACAAGAGAAGAACAAAAAGAAATTTATCAGTGAAAAAATCGTGGGGCGGGAGCTGACGCTGCGCCATGCCACGAAATATATTATACTGGCGGTCGCCTGCGGAATTCTGTTCGGGATAACGGCGGCGGTCGTTTTCAGCTGTGCGCGCGGAACTTCGGCGCTTCGGGCGGCGGAAACCGGAAACAGGACGGAGAATACCGTTACGGAAACGGATCATCCGGGTAAGGAAGACGGCGAAGCGGGAGATGCAAACGCCGCGGCGGGGACCGGAACAGAAACCGGCACGAAAACCGGAGACAATAACAATACAGGAAATGGCGCACCGGAAACGGATGCCGGAAATGCCGGCGGCGATACATCACAGGATGCGGCGCAGGGACAGGCTTCTCATCCGGCGGAGGACGGAGCGGTTTCCGGACAGTCTGCGCAGGAAAGAGGAACGGAAACAGATGAACCTTCGGAACACGTGCAGAACGGTGGTACGGCTGATCAGGAAAACAAAGACGGCATCGAAGGCGTTATACGGGATGAGATGGAGCGCTACAGCTTCAGCGGAAAGGACCTGAAAAACTTTTTTGCCCGTGTAAAGGAAGAGGCAAAGGAAGCGGACAGGCACATTGTTTCCGTGCAGGCGGTAAAACGGGATACCGGATGGTTTAACGATCCCATTGAAACGGCGCAGCTTGCCTCGGGCATCATTACGGCGATCACAAGTGACGAGATCCAGATCCTGACAACGGAAGACGCGGTGCAGAGCGCGGACAGCCTGACAGTAACGTTCCGTGACGGGACGGTGGAAGACGCGATGCTTCGAAAAACAAGCCATCTTGACGGAATGGCGCTTCTCGCGGTTTCAAAAGAACGGCTTGGAAGCGAGTTTTTATCCAGTATCTCCGCGGTTCCGCTGGGCGGCTTTGGCACGGATCAGATCGGAGAGCCGGTGCTTGCGCTCGGATCGCCGCTGGGCGTGACCCATTCCATGGACGTAGGGTTTATCGGCTATGTCATGCAGGACGAACAGACTGCGGACGGCAGCATGGAAGTGATCTATACGGATATCGCTTCAAATGAAGAAAAGGGAACCTTCCTTCTGAGCCTTGACGGGACGTTGCTCGGCATGGCACGTCCGGAGGGTGTGGATACAGCGGTCAGCGGGCAGACTTCGATGATGAATGCGGCGCATATCAGGAGCGTGCTTTCTTATCTGTCTGAGGGAAGAGCCGTACCGTATATCGGAATTCTTGGCAGGACTGTATCCTCCGAAATGATCAGGGAGGGGCTTCCTGCGGGAGCCTATGTAAACGGGGTGCGTCAGGATAGCCCGGCCTATGTTTCCGGGATTAAAAACGGAGATATCGTGATCGCGGTCGGCGATACGGAAACCGGCAGCATGGAAGCCTACAGATCAGCGGTGCATGCGCTTTCCGCGGGAGAAACAGTGGAGCTTCGCGTAATGCGCGGCTCCGGAAACAATGAATACCGGGAGCTTTCTTTCAGCCTGACGGTGGGAGAAAGGTAGACTTTTGCCGGGTAATTGTGCTATGATCCAATGATCGAAGGTGCAGGTATCTAAAAATCCTGAAAATGAAAATGACTGGAGAAACAGATGAAATATATCGAGACGCTGAGAGACGGCATGCATATCAAAGAGGTGTATCTCTGCAAAACAAAGACGATCGCTGTGACAAAAAACGGCAAGGAATACGGCAATGTCGTGCTGCAGGACAAAACGGGACAGATCGAATCGAAGATCTGGGATCTGAATAATCCCGGGATCGGGGAATTTGAACCAATGGATTATGTTGCGGTCGAAGGCAATGTAACCGTATTCAACAATGCAAACCAGCTCAACATCAACCGGGTGCGCAGAGCCTCCGAAGGGGAGTACTCACCGATGGATTATTTTCCGGTGAGCAGCAGGAACCTCGGAGAAATGTACCAGGAGCTGAAAAAGCTGATCACGAGCATGCAGAACCAGTATCTGCAGAAGCTCTGCAAGGCATTTTTCATAGATGATGTGGAGTTTGCGAAGCGCTTCTGCAGACACAGCGCTGCAAAATCCGTACACCATGGCTTTATCGGCGGGCTCCTGGAACACACGCTGAGTGTGACGCAGGTCTGCGATCTTGCGGCAGGCCACTATCCGTACCTGAACAGGGACCTTTTGATCACGGGAGCCATGCTGCATGATATCGGAAAAACAAAAGAGCTTTCCGCATTTCCGACCAATGATTATACCGATGCGGGACAGCTCCTCGGCCATATCATCATCGGCGCGCAGATGGCGGAGGATAAGATCCGCGGAATCGACGGCTTTCCCGAGAAGCTGCACAATGAGGTGATCCACCTGATTCTGTCCCACCACGGAGAACTCGAATACGGGTCTCCGAAGAAGCCTGCGCTTATGGAGGCGATGGTCCTGAGCTTTGCGGACAACATGGATGCCAAGCTTGAAACGATGTATGAGGCGCTTAACTCGAAACCGCCGCAGAATGAGGACGGTTGGGTAGGATTCAATAAACTTCTGGATTCAAATATCAGGAAGACGAGCATATAAGTTATGAAAAAAAATGACAGCTTTGAGCTTGAGATCACGGATCTCAGCGATGACGGCGCCGGGATCGGACGGCGTGAAGGCTATGTGTGGTTTGTTAAGGACACCGTGCCGGGCGATTATGTGGAAGCGGCGGTAACAAAGGAAAAGAAAAACTACGGCTTTGCACGTCTTGTACGGGTCATAACGCCATCTCCGGACAGAACAGATCCGGCCTGTCCGATCGCAAGGCAGTGCGGCGGCTGCCAGCTTCAGGCAATGAACTACGCGGCGCAGCTTCGGTTTAAGGAGCGGAAGGTGCTTGGCAACCTTCGCCGGATCGGCGGATTTGAGATCGGGGAAGATAAGACCGGGCAGGATAAGACCGGAGGGACTGCATCTGCGGTGACTGTGGAACCTGTGATCGGCATGGAACATCCCTTCCGCTACCGGAACAAGGCGCAGTACCCGATCGGAAAAAACAAAGACGGACGAATTATCGCGGGATTTTATGCGGGCAGGACGCACAGCATCATTGCGTGTACGGACTGCCTGCTTGGCTGTACGGAAAACCGGTCTGTTTTGGAGTGTATCATCGGCTGGATGACGGAATACGGCATAGAACCGTATGAGGAGGAGAACGGCAGGGGCATGGTGCGCCACGTACTGATCCGGAAAGGCAATGCGAGCGGACAGATCATGGTCTGCCTTGTGATCAATGCGAAGAAGCTTCCCGGGGCAGAGGCGCTCACAGAGAAGCTGCTTTTGCTGAATGAAACATTCCGGAAAGCCGGAGAGCCGGCGGTACAGATCACATCCATTTCCTATAACATCAATCAGGAAGCGACAAACGTGATTCTGGGCCGGGAGCTTGTCAATCTGTACGGTCCCGGATATATCGAAGACAGCATCCGGAGGCTTTGCGTCGATCCGGAGGACGGAAGCTTCACGCCCGCAGCGGAGCCGCCGGTGCGCTTCCGGATCTCTCCGCTGGCATTTTATCAGGTGAATCCCGGTCAGATGGAGCGCCTTTACAGTACCGCCCTCGAATATGCGGGGCTTACAGGCCGGGAAACGGTCTGGGACGTATACTGCGGAATTGGAACGATCTCGCTGTTTCTTGCGCGTCATGCCAAAAAGGTATACGGTGTCGAGGTCATTCCGCAGGCAATCGACAACGCCAGGGAGAATGCCATAAGGAACGGATTTGAAAACGTTGAATTCTTTGTGGGGAAGGCGGAAGAGGTACTTCCGGCATGGTATGAGAAAACCGGGGAAAACCGGCGGGAGAAAATCGATGTTGTGGTCGTGGACCCGCCAAGAAAAGGCTGTGATGAGAAATGCCTTGAGACGATCGTAAAGCTCGCGCCGGAGCGGATCGTGTACGTCTCCTGTGATTCGGCAACGCTCGCAAGAGACCTCAGGTTCCTGTGCCAAAACGGATATGCGCTGCGAAAGGTGCGAGCCTGTGACATGTTCGGTCAGACCGTGCATGTGGAGACGGTATGTTTATTGTCCAAACTCAAAGTCGACCATCATATTGAAATAGAACTTAGGATGGATGAGCTGGATTTAACGTCTGCGGAAAGCAAAGCAACCTACGATGAGATTAAATCCTATGTTTTGGAAAAGTATGGACTAAAAGTAAGCCAGCTTTACATCGCTCAGGTAAAAAGAAAGTGTGGAATTATCGAAAGAAAAAATTATAATGTATCGAAAAAAGAAGATGCGAAAGTGCCGCAGTGTCCGCCAGAGAAAGAGGCAGCGATTATGGACGCATTAAAGCATTTTCAAATGATCTGAAAAATTTTATAAATACGCCGTTTTTGGACGGCGATCACTTCAAAAGGTGTTGCTTTCGGGCAGCGCCTTTTGTTTTCCGGTCTGTGAGAAAAGGGGGTGAAAATATGGCCGAGCCGGGTGTATTGGATTACTTTTACGGAACGGAGGCAGAGCAATATACCTTTTACCGGATTCCGAAGGTGTTGTTTACCGACCCTGGCTTCCGGCGAATAACCGCAGAGGCGAAAATTCTGTACGGCCTGATGTTAGACCGCATGGGGCTGTCTATGCGCAACGGCTGGCTGGACGAACAGGAGCGCGTATTCATCTACTTTACATTGGAGGAAGCGATGGACGCGATGTGCTGCGGTCATAACAAGGCGGTATCCCTGTTCACCGAACTGGACAAGGTGGGCCTGATCGAGCGCAAGAAGCAGGGCCAGGGCCGCCCCACAAAAATCTACGTCAAGAACTTTATCCGGAAAGAGGAAGTCAAGACTTCCGAAAACCGGAAGTCTGCACTTCCCGAAACCGGAACTCTTGACTTCCGAAAATCGGACACAATCAATACTGATAAGAATAAGACTGATCGGAACGATACTGATCCATCTATCCATCCGGCGGCGCAGCCTTCGGAGGATAGACCGCCTGCGGCGGCTGATGCGATGGATACGATACGGGCTTATCGGGAGATTTTGAAGGAGAGCATCGAGTATGACATTCTCCGGAAAAACCTGGGCTATGACTGCGACCTGCTGGATGAAATTCTGGACATTCTGGTAGACACGGTATGCAGCACCCGAAAAATGATCCGCATTGGAGGCGAGGACTACCCAAAGGAGGTTGTAAAAAGCAGGCTGCTGAAGCTGAACTCCGGCCACATTGAGTATGTGATCAGCAGCCTGCATGAGAATACGACGAAGGTGCGAAACATCCGTGCCTACCTACTGACTTCCCTCTACAATGCGCCTACTACCATCAGCAGTTACTACACCGCACTTGTCAATCACGATATGTACGGCAGTGGGTAACTGTTTTCATACTCAAATGAGGGCGACGAGCCGGTCTTATTCGGCCCGCCCTTGGTTACCAATCTGCAAATGAACGGCACTGTGTCAAGAACGCGCACGGTGCGCGTTCATTTTATTCTTGACGCGGGGCCGTTTGTTTGCTACCCGGCACAAAGCCGGAGAAAGGAGCGACCCCATGAAGAAACCATTTGCCTACATTTCTGCCGCCTGGAGCGGCCGGGAATTTACCGATACAGACCAGGCGGTGGTCTACTGCCGCAAGGTCTACCAGGCCGGTTTTACTCCGATCTGCCCTATCCTTTATCTGCCGCACTTCCTCAATGACTCTATCCCCGCCGAGCACAAGGACGGGATTGATATGGCGCGGGAGCTATTGCGGCGCAGCCATGTGTTGATTGTCTGCGGCGACGAGGTGGACGAAGCCGTAAAGAACGATATTGCTGTGGCGCAGCGGCTTGGCATTACGGCTACCACACTGGACGGTATTTTGAAAATCCGGAGCCAGGGGCATGAAGAAGCCCGTTGATTTCTTCCACCGGCGGCTGCGTTTCCTGCTGCACCATTTGGTGGTGCCGCCTTAGTATCCTGCTTTCCATTTCCACCCTGTCGGAAAGGAGGATAGCCTATGCAGGAAGAATTGGAACAAAAATCTGTGGCAATCAGCATTAAAGCGGGAAAGCTGACCGCAAATCTCTTGAAGAAGGCCTTGGAAAAAGCCCTGGCGGAAATGGCCAAAAGCCAGAAGAACCCGAAAATCTATAAGGGCAAGCAGAGCGTGAAGCACCTTGTCCGGCAGGGCGCAGGCGTTTCCAACATCGAGATCACAGATGGCAACATCAAGTCCTTTGAGCGTGTCGCCCGTAAATACGGCGTTGATTTCGCACTGAAAAAGGACACCACAAGCCAGCCTCCCCGCTATCTGGTCTTTTTCAAGTCACGGGACGCAGATGCGCTGACCGCCGCCTTTGCGGAATATTCCGGCAAGGTGGTAAAGCGTCAGTCCCAGGAAAAACCGTCGGTTCACCGTCAGCTTACACAGCTTCAGGAGGTTGTCCGGAAAATGGCGCAGTCACTCTCCCACAACAAACAGCAGGAGGTGACGCGATGAAGAACCTGCCAAAAATCAATCCGGCAAAGGCACTCAAAGCCAGCCTTCCCTACCTGATTGCTGGTCTGCTTTGCACGAAGCTGGGTGAAGCCTACCGGCTGACCACTGGCGGCGATGTGATTGACCGGCTGCTGGCAGCCTTTACAAAGCTGGGGCTGGTATTTCAAAACCCAATTCCCAGCATTCATCCCTTTGACCTGCTGGTGGGAGCAGTGGCGGCCATGCTGCTGCGTTTGGTGGTCTGGTCGAAAATCAAGAATGCGAAAAAGTACCGGCACGGAGAAGAATACGGCACGGCCCGATGGGGCAACGAAAAAGATATAGCGCCGTTCATCAGCTCCGATTTCTCCCAAAATATCCTGTTGACCGATACGGAGCGGTTGACCCTTGGGAAGATTGCCGATCCGGAAAAGCGGAATGTCAACCTCAACGTCCTGGTGATCGGGGGCAGCGGCAGCGGAAAAACCCGCTACCACATCAAGCCCAACCTGCTTCAGATGAACGCCTCCTATGTCTGCTCCGATCCGAAAGGTACGGTTGTGGAGGAGGTAGGCCGTGCGCTGGTGCAGCAAGGTCACTATAAGCTAAAAATACTGAACACCATTGACTTTGACTGCTCGATGCACTATAACCCCTTCCACTATCTCCACAGTGAAACCGACATCCTCTCTTTGGTGACGGTTATCATGGAGAACACACAGAGCAAGGAAGGCAAAGGCGGAGACGATTTCTGGAGCAAGGCCGAGGCTCTGTTGTATCAGGCGCTGATCGCCTACATCTACTATGAAGCCCCGGAAGAAGAAAAGAATATGACCACCCTACTGGATATGCTCAACGCCTGCGAGTGCCGGGAGGACGATGAAAACTTTAAGTCGGCGGTGGATCTGCTGTTTGAGCAGTTGGAGCAGCGTGACGCAAACCACTTTGCAGTCCGTCAATATAAGAAATTTAAGATGGCGGCGGGTGATATATGTTCTAAATGACTTCTTAATCACGAGATTTTCTCATGGTTAATGAAGCAGTCATTTAGAGCATTTTTCGTCAAGGAGGTCAACGAGTATGACAAGAACGAAGATCACCCCGCTGTATGAGCGCCTGAGCCGCGATGATGAATTACAGGGCGAGAGCAACAGCATATTGAACCAAAAGAAAATGCTGGAGGAATACGCCCGCCGGAACGGACTTCCGAACCCTACCCAC
The DNA here is from genome assembly GCA_030524135.1 of Eubacteriales bacterium. Taxonomy (GTDB): domain Bacteria; phylum Bacillota; class Clostridia; order Lachnospirales; family Lachnospiraceae; genus Avilachnospira. The sequence goes on along the minus strand of JAUNHA010000013.1, from coordinate 15,084 downwards.
TTCACCGATGACGGCGTATCGGGAACCCGCTTCGACCGGCCCGGTTTTCTGGCCATGATGGAGGAAGTCGAGGCGGGACGGGTGGAGGCCATTGTTATCAAGGACATGAGCCGCCTGGGGCGCGACTACCTGAAAGTCGGTCAGGTCATGGAGATTCTGCGGCAGCGCGGCGTCCGGCTGATCGCCATCAACGACGGCGTAGACAGTCTGAACGGCGATGATGATTTTACCCCGTTCCGCAACATCATGAATGAATTTTATGCCCGCGATACCAGCCGGAAAATCCGTTCCGTGTTCAAGTCAAAGGGCATGAGCGGCAAGCACCTGACCGGCACTGTCATTTACGGTTATCTGTGGGACGAAAAACGGGAACACTGGCTTGTGGACGAGGAAGCCGCCGAGGTGGTGCACCGGATTTTCTCTCTGACGATGGAAGGGTGTGGCCCATATCAGATTTCCAAGCTGTTGTCTGAGGAACGAGTAGAGATTCCCTCTGTCCATCTGGCCCGCTTCAATGAGGGCGTAAATAGGGCAAAGCCGGTCAAAGACCCCTGCGGCTGGAGTTCTTCTACCATCGTGAGCATTTTGAAAAAGCGGGAGTATTTGGGGCATACGGTCAATTTCAAGACCCGCAAGCACTTTAAGGACAAGAAAAGCCACTATGTCGATGAAAACGAATGGACGATTTTTGAGAATACCCACGAGGCTATCATCGACCAGAAAACCTTTGATAACGTACAGCGTATCCGGGCGAATGTGAAACGATACCCGGACGGCTGGGGCAAGGCCCATTCTCTTACCGGCTTGCTGTACTGTGCTGACTGCGGCGGAAAGATGTACGTCCATCGCGTCAATAACGGCAAGCGTGACCCGCAATTTACTTGCAGCCAGTACAGTAAAATCCCCTGCGGGACGCTTTGCGGTACTCAGCACCGCATCCGGGCCGAGGCCGTTCTGACCCTGATAACTGATATGCTCCGGGCTATCGCAGAATATTCCAGGAATGACCGGGCCGAATTTATCCGCACGGTTCAGGAAACGCAGGCTGCCCAGCAGACCGCCGACATCTCCAAGAAGCGGAAACGGCTTGCCGTTGCTCAAAAGCGGGCCGGAGAACTGGAAAAGCTGATTTGCAAAATTTATGAGGACAACGCCCTGGGCAAGCTGCCGGATGCCCGGTATGCAGTCCTGGATGCGCAGTATGCCAAGGAGCAGGATGCCCTCAATGCGGAAATCGCAGAACTGGAACAAGCTGTTATCGGCTACGAGCAGAGCCGGAAGTCTGCGGAGAAGTTTATTGCCCTGATTGACAAGTATGAGAATTTCGACACGCTGACAAACACCATGCTCAATGAGTTTGTTGAGAAAATCCTTGTCCATGAACGCGCCCGCAAAGGCAGCCAGGACACCACACAGGAGGTTGAAATCTATTTCAATTTTGTTGGCAGATATATCCCGCCCGCTATGCAGCCGACTCCTCTCACACCGGAGGAACTGGAAGAACTGCGTAAGAAAGAGGAACGCAAGGACAGGCTTCACCAGAACTACTTGCGCCGCAAGGCAAACGGCAAGCAGAAGGAATGGGAGGAACGCTATCATGCTAAGCGCAAGGCTAAAATAGAGGCAGAAAAGGCCGTGATCCGGGCCGAGGATATGGAGAAAGGTGTTTTTACCACTGTCAGCCAGTTACCCAGGCAGGAACCGCGGAGGGCCATCTTACCGGCCGGCGCCGCAGTTTAACCGTCACAGTGTGAAGGAGAATGAATATGAGCGAATTGACTTATACCCGCTGCGGGGATTACTACATCCCCGATCTGAAACTTTCCGAGCAGCCGGAAGCCCCTATCGGCAAGTATGGACGTATGCGGAAACGCTACCTGAAGGAACACCGGCCCGGCCTTTACAGCAGTTTGATTTTGAGCGAAAAGCTGTACCCGCACCTGTTGGAGATTGACCGAACGGCGCGGGAGCGCATGGACGCTATGTTGTCCCACATGATGGAGGCGGCGGGAGTTACCGAGGAATTGAAAGCCCGCGACCCCATGCGCTGGGCGGGGCTGATGAATACGCTGAAAGCGCAGGCGGAGGAAATGATTTTCCAAGAGTTGGCTTACACATGAGATTTTAGGCATAAGTAAAGCCGGGACTTACCGCTTGGCGGAAAAATCCCGGCTTTGCTCTTATCGGTTTTCCAAATTCTTTGACCGCCGGTATTCCAGAGGAGAAAGACCAAACTGCTTTTTGAACACGGCTGCAAATTTACTTTGGTTCACATAGCCCACTTGTTCTGCCACTTCTGCTACCGATAATCTCGTGGCGACAAGCAGCTCCGCAGCTTTTTTCATTCGGATTTCCCGCAGATAGATGGAAATATTTTGACCAAAAACGCCACGAAAATAATTTTTTAAGCTGGTTTCGCTGACAGAAAACTGCGCCGCTAATTCCCATGCCGGATGATGTTGCCGTAAGTCAGAAGTGATGATTTTTTCAACTCGTTTTGCAATATCTACCTGCGTTTCAGTAAAAAATGTGCAGGCTTGCGATGGAGGAATATCGTTAAGGCTTTGTAGAAGTGAAAAAAGCGCCAGAACATAGACCTTCATTTGAAAGATTGAAAATGGGAGCGCAATATCCAAAAGATCCCAAAGTTTTGTCAATATTTCCTCGACTTCAGGAGCAACCGTCGAAATATAGGTATTACCATTAGGGCAAAAAAGTTCAATGATTTTATGAAAGTCAATACCAAACTCTTTTTGTATCCATGCACTTTCTGATGTCAGTGTATCAGTATCAACGAAAAGTTCTATTCCCTCATAGATACGGCGAGGATAGACATATTGTTTTTGTGCGAAACGCTCTGTGAGAGAAATTTCTCTATCTTTCACATACACAAAGTTTTCGTTATTCAAGATAATCTCACAACGCCCGGTCACACAATAGTTTAGAAGTAATGGGCCTTTTTCAGTGGAACTGTCTTCACGAAAATTGGGTGCTGCCCATGTAGGAGAATTTACGAAGATATAAGCAATAGTAAGCCCGGGAAAAAGCGGGAAAAAGGTCATCGAACCTTTGCCATCTTTGGTTTTCATAAGTAGTTCTGCGCTGAAATCACTGCGCCTTATTGAAATACCAGGAATTTCAATACATTTCCTTATAATATCCTCGATCTTCATTTCCAGCTCCTATCATCCGACCCTATGATTTCTTACCCCTGTTTTTAATTATATTATAGTTTTGCAGAGGAGGTCAGTCAACAAAAAAACTCGTTGCTGTTTGGAGCCAAAAAACTGATTGGCTGTAGAGAGCTATTGCTAACTGTGCTATCTTGTAAAGAGGTTAGCGAATGTTAACAAAAAATGAATGGAGGTACTCATCATGAGTAATAAGTTACAAGCAAAGGATCTGATCAACCTTGGATTATTCACTGTTCTCTACTTCGTGATTGGCTGCTGTGTTGCTATTCCTGTAGGGTTTGTTCCTATCTTTTTGCCGATCCTCGGTGCATTGTGGTCTTTGATTACAGGGATTCCTTTCATGTTGTTTTTGACAAGAGTGAAGAAATTCGGCATGGTTACAATCATGGGAATTTTAAGCGGCCTGCTGATGGGATTGACTGGTATGGGTTTTTGGGGTGTGCCAATGGGAGTAATCTTTGGCCTGCTGGGTGATTGGATCTTAAAATCCGGTGGATATAAAAGTGTCAGAAGAAGTTTGATTGGTTATGCAGTATTTAGTCTGTGGATGATTGGCACATATATTCCCATGTATTTCATGGTAGAAGATTCGTGGGCAAGTTTTGCAGCCAGCTTCGGAGAGGAATACGCTGACAAGGTAATGGCTGCTATGCCTATGTGGAGTATTGTTCTGGTCGCTGCTGGAATTTTCGTTTTTGCAATTTTGGGTGGCCTGTTGGGTAAGGCGCTTCTGAAAAAGCATTTTGCCAAAGCGGGAATTGTGTAATGAACGGGGTATCGTTCTCTGCAACGACTGAAAACAGAAAAGGGATATTGCTTGACCCTCGCACAAAGCTTGTCCTCCTGATTACTATTACGACACTGATGTTCAGTACCAGCAATGAAGGAACCATGAACATCATCAAGCCCTGTTTAAGTCTCGTGCCTTTTGTGCTGATTTTATCGGAGCGTCGTTTCAAAACGGCAGGAAAGTATTTGCTGCTCTATGCGGTCTGCTTTTTATTAGAACGGATAGCCCTTACAACTTTAAGTGGTTTGTTCTCTTTCATCGTGCTGGCGGTTTCATCCATTATGACAAGATTCGCTCCCGGCATTATGACAGGTGCCTGGATGATTTCTTCAACTTCAGTTAGCGAGTTTATCGGTGCAATGGAACGTATGCACATGACTGAAAAAATTGTGATTCCCATGTCTGTGATCTTCCGTTTTTTTCCCACGATCAGCGAAGAATATCAGGCAATACGGGATGCGATGAAAATGCGGGGTATCCGTTTTGGCGGAAAAAATCCTTTGTTGATGGCGGAATACAGGCTGGTTCCCTTAATGGTATCCGTTGTAAAGATTGGCGATGAGCTTTCTGCTGCTGCATTGACACGGGGGCTTGGTGCCCCCGTTAAACGCACAAATGTATGTCAGATTGGCTTCCATTTTCAAGATGTAATTGCCTTTCTGATTTGTATCTTATGTTTTGTTCTATTTTTGTTTCAGCAGCAAATTGTGTTTTGAGGGGGTGAGCCTTGTGATACGGATCGACCATGTAACTTTCTCTTATGGGGAAGAAAACGGGAACACCAGTGGTGTTCAAGATATAAATCTGAACATAGACGATGGTCAGTTTATCGTGCTTTGCGGTGAAAGCGGCTGTGGAAAAACGACAATCACCAGACTGATCAACGGCTTAATTCCTCACTACTATGAAGGAAAAATGAGCGGAGAAGTGTGGGTGAACGGGGGAAAAGTTACGGAGCGACCCCTTTATGATACTGCAAAAAACGTCGGCAGTGTGTTTCAAAATCCCCGTTCCCAATTTTTTAATGTGGACACAACCAGCGAAATCACATTCGGGTGTGAAAATCTTGGTCAATCGGAGCAGAGCATTCGAGAACGGTTAGAAAGGACTGTCCAGGACTTCCGTTTGGAAAAATTGATGGGGCGAAATATTTTTCATCTCTCTGGCGGAGAAAAACAGAGAATTGCCTGTGCCGGCGTATCAATCATGGAGCCGGATGTGTTTGTTATGGACGAACCGTCATCCAATCTGGATGCTTCCTCTATTCTCGATTTGAGAGCCATACTTGCATTTTGGAAGTCACAGGGAAAAACAATTATCGTGTCAGAACATCGGCTTTACTATCTGCGAGGTCTTGCGGATCGTTTTATTTATATGACTGCCGGACAGATAGAAAAAGATTATTCGGCGAAAGAATTTGAACGACTGACAGAGCAGCAAAGAGCTGATATGGGTCTGCGCGCCTTTATTCTTGAAGATTTGCAGCCGCCCGAAATATCACCATTGATCGGAGAACAAATGGAGCTTCGCAATCTCTGTTTTGCCTACAAAAATGAGCCGGAGACGCTTCATATTCATGAAGACAAAATTCCGGCAAACCGTATTGTAGGAATTATCGGAAATAATGGAGCTGGGAAATCGACTTTTTCCCGGTGTTTCTGTGGTTTGGAAAAGAGATGCGGCGAAGTTATATGGAATGGTAAAATCTACCGCCCCAAAGACAGATTGAATATCTGCTATATGGTAATGCAGGAAGTCAATCATCAGCTTTTTACTGAAACAGTGTTAGATGAGATTTTAATTAGTATGGAGGAAGAAAGCAGGGAGCAGGCAGAAAAAATCCTTGCCGAGTTAGATTTAACAGACTTCAAAGACAGACACCCCATGTCCCTTTCCGGTGGTCAGAAACAGCGGGTAGCGATTGCTTCGGCAATCGCTTCTAAGCGTTCTATTTTATTTTTTGATGAACCCACCAGTGGCCTTGATTATAGGCACATGAAAGAGGTTGCAAATGTCCTGCGACAAGTCAGAGACACGGGTATTACTGTGTATGTCATCACTCACGACCTTGAGTTGATATTAGACTGTTGTACAGATATTGTCCATTTCGAGGACGGTTCCATTATCGACCAATTTCATATGAATGAGGTTGGTCTTAAAAAAATCAGAAACTTTTTTCTAAAAGGGGTGTCTGAAGCATGAAAAAAGAAAAAAAAGAATCACCCATAGGTGTTTTGTGGGGATGGGGCAAAAACTATCATAGGAAATTCATTGGCAGCATTGTCCTTGCGGTGTTAGGCGTAGCCTGTCAGATGGTACCCTATTTTTGTGTGGCGCATATTGTCACGCTGATGTTGTCTGGAGAGCGAGATTTCTTTCACTATATAGTGGCTTGTATGATTGCGCTTTTTGGTTATTTTGGAAAAGTCATATTCTCCAACCTATCTACGACCATCTCCCACACAGCGACCTATTACACGCTGCGTGATCTGCGGGAGAATATCACTGCAAAACTAGCCCGCGTCCCGATGGGGACGATTTTAGATACGCCGTCCGGCCAGTATAAAACAACGATTGTAGACCGCGTGGAGGGGATGGAACCAATCTTCGCACACCTGCTCCCGGAAATGACCGCAAATGTTCTGGTGCCGCTTGTGATCGCCGTGTACCTATTCCTTTTGGACTGGCGCATGGCGCTTCTGTCCCTTGTCACACTTGTGGTTGGCCTTGCTGTCATGTCTGCCGGTATGAAGAATTATCCTGTCAAATGGGAAGGCGCGGTCAAGGCCGGCAAGCAGATGACAAACGCCATTGTGGAGTACATTGGTGGAATCGAGGTAGTAAAGGCGTTCAGCCAATCCGCCGGTTCCTACAAAAAATATTCGGACGCGGTGAACTATAACGCCAACTATTATGTGGACTGGATGAGAGAAAACCAGAAAACCATGAGCGCCTACAACGCCATCCTGCCCTCGGTACTAATTTGTGTGCTGCCCTGCGGCTTCGCGTTTTGGCTCTCCGGCAGACTGGAGCTTTCCACCTTCCTGTCCATTGTAATTTTCTCGCTGGGGCTGATTGGGCCGATTATCGCGGCTTTTACTTTTACGGATGATTTGGCCGTACTGGGGACAAATGTGGAAGAAATCAGCCAACTTCTGAACGTTGAAGAATTGAACCATAAGAACACGCCAGTCAAACTGGAAGATACCGACATTTCTCTTAGGTCTGTGTCGTTTTCCTATGACAAAAAAACAGAGGTGTTGCATGATGTGAACCTTGTCATCCAGCCCGGCACCATGACCGCCCTTGTAGGACCGTCTGGCTCCGGCAAGTCTACAGTGGCGAAACTGATCGCCGGATATTGGGATGTTACATCTGGCAGCATCACCCTCGGCGGCCATGAGCTAAAGGATGTACCTCTGTCTGAAATTGCAGATCAGATTTCCTATGTATCCCAAGACAACTACCTGTTTAACCGCAGTATCCGGGAGAATATCCGCATGGGAAGGCCCGGTGCCACGGACGCGGAGGTGGAACAGGCCGCCAAACAAAGCGGCTGCGATGCCTTTATCCGCAAGCTGGACAATGACTATGATACGATTGTCGGCAGCGCCGGTTCCCACCTTTCCGGCGGGGAGCGCCAGCGGATTGCCATCGCCCGCGCCATGCTGAAAAATGCGCCGGTTGTCATTTTGGACGAGGCAACTGCCTACATCGACCCAGAAAATGAGGCGCTGGTGCAGAAAGCAATTTCCGCTTTAACTATCGGCAAGACCCTGATTGTGATTGCACACCGGCTGTCTACCATTGTTGGAGCGGACAACATTGTTGTGGTGAAGAATGGAACCGTCCATGCACAGGGTACGCATGAAAAACTGCTGGAAACCTGCCCTCTCTACCGGGATATGTGGCAGGCGCACATCGGCGCGAAAGACCAGATGTAGGGGGTGTTATCAGATGTATGGAACATTGAAAAAAATCTTTGCTTTTGCAGGCAGCAAAAAAGGGCTTTTGAAAAAATCCCTGTTGTTTTCATTCCTATCCGGACTGTTTTCAGCCATGCAGTTTGCCGCCCTCTTTGGGGTGATCGGTGCGCTAGTATATGACAACCGGAACGGAAAGTTTATCTGGATTTCGTTGGGTATCATGGCCGTTTCCCTCATTGGGCGTATCATTACGACCTATTTCTCCACGATGGAGCAGACGGAGACGGGTTATTGTATGGTGGCGGAAAAGCGTATCTACATCGGAGATCGGTTGCGATATATCCCAATGGGCTACTTCAACAAGAATAACATTGGAAATATTACCGCCATCGTCACGACGACTTTGGGCGATGTAGAGAACTCGGCAGCCCGCGTTTTGGTATCTGTGCTGGGCGGATTTTTCAACTCGGTGGCCCTTGTCATTGTCCTGCTGGTCTTTGACTGGCGGATCGGGCTTGTGGCCGCTGCTGGTGTCCTGTTTTATCTCGCAGTGGCGGAACTGGCGCTTCGTAAATCCACCACACTCAGCGGGATACGCCAACGCACACAGGAGTCTCTTGTGGAGTCCGTGTTGGAGTACATTCAGGGCATGGGGGTTGTCAAAGCTTTCGGGCTGGAGCGGGACAGCACGCAGTCTATCGACAGTGCGATCAAGGCAAGCTGCCGGGACAATCTGAAATTGACAAAAGCCAGTATCCCCTATGACGTTATCAAACAGGCTGTTGTTCGGGTGTTCAGCGCCCTGATGTTGCTTACTTCGGTCTGGTTCTGGTTGGATGGCTCTCTGCCGCTGGTCTACGGCCTGACTTTGGTGATTGCTTCTTTCATGGTGTTCAACGATTTGGAGAATGCCGGGAACATGGCCTCTCTGCTGCAAATGCTGGCGGCCTCGATGGATACGGCAAACTCCATTGATGACACGCCGATAATGGACGAAAATGGCACTGACATTACGCCGAAGTCCAGCGAGATCGTGTTTGACAAGGTGGACTTTTCCTACGCAGACCGCAAAATACTGGATCAGGTCAGCTTTACCATTCCTGAAAAAACGACTACGGCCATTGTTGGCCCTTCCGGGGCAGGTAAGACAACGATGTGCAACCTGATTGCCCGTTTTTGGGATGTAAACGCCGGGAAGATTACCATAGGCGGTACGGATGTGCGCGATTTCAAACTGGACAGCCTGATGAAGAATATCTCGATGGTGTTTCAGAGCGTGTACCTTTTTGCAGATACGATTGAGAACAATATCAAGTTTGGCCGCCCGAACGCCACTCATGAGCAGGTGGTTGAGACGGCGAAAAAGGCTTGCTGCCATGACTTTATTTCCGCTCTGCCGGAGGGTTATGATACTGTGATTGGCGAGGGCGGCGGCACTTTGTCCGGCGGTGAAAAACAGCGGATTTCCATCGCCCGCGCCATGCTGAAAAATGCTCCCATCATTATTTTGGACGAGGCAACAAGCAGCGTTGACCCGGAAAATGAGGATGAATTGCAGCGGGCTATTGAGACGCTGACCCATGATAAGACCATTATCATGATTGCCCACCGGCTGAAAACCGTTCGCAACGCCGACCAGATCCTTGTACTGGACAACGCTCATATCGTCCAGCGCGGCACTCATGCGGAACTGATCCAACAGAAGGGCCTGTATGCCGACTTTGTATCGGCCAGACAGGAGGCTATCGGCTGGAAGTTGGCTCAGTAAAGGGGGGCAGATGAAACTTCATGCGTCTGGGGAGGACTATTTGGAGGCCATCTTGATGCTCCAAAAGAAACAAGGCATGGTGCGCTCCGTAGATGTGTCCCGGCACATGGAGGTGTCAAAACCCAGTGTGTGCCATGCGGTAGCAACTTTGCAGGACGGCGGTTTTCTCACGATGGACGAGGATCACTTTCTCCATCTGACCAATTCAGGCCGGGAAGTTGCCGAAAAAATTTATGAGCGGCATTGCTTTTTTACTGAGCAGCTTATCGCCGCAGGCGTTGACCCAAAGACTGCGGAGGCTGACGCCTGCCGGATCGAACACGTCATCAGCAATGAGAGCTTTTTGCGGCTGAAAGAGACAGCCGCACAGCAGCAAGATTAAACGGAATACATAGAAGCCATCCTGCCCCGCCTGACGGGGAAAGAAAAAAACCGTTGTCGGGGCAGATGCTTTTCGTGCGCTCATTTCAGGGTTTTACCCCTGCGGCGGTTTTGACATCAAAGCCTCCGTTTTTTTCTGCCCTCAAACTGTCACTCTCCCTTGCTCTTATACGGCGGCTTTAGGAGGGAGCCGCCATGAAACTGCCTGATCGCCAACAAATGCAGATGGACTTTGTGTTACCGTCAAAAAAAGACGGGACACTCCATCACTCCCGTCTGGCGGTCAGTGCAAAATTTGTCATTTTATAAGTGAATATTGGAGTTTTTGCGTCCGAATAGCTTTCTGCTGTCCGGGCGCTTTTGCGTTCCTATGGAGAAGTAACGTCGGGCCAGTGTGGCCCGAACTTTCGCGCCGGTGCCGCTCCCCGCCGCCCGTTCAGATTTTCCAAGCAAAAATCTGAACGGAGGAAAGGCAGATGGAAGTCACCATCCATTACAACGGACAAGCTGTGATTGTCGAAGTCACGCTGGAAGTCTATGAATATCTTGACCGGGCCGACCACAAAACCGAAAACCTGTCTCACGAACAGCGGAGGCATTGGGATGGCCGGGAGTTTGACGAGTACATAATCGCCACCGAGGGCGTAGGCATTTACGATGAAACGCCGGAGGAATATCTTTGCCGCATGGAAACGCTGGACGAGCTGATGGCCGTTCTGGACACCTGCACCGAGGCCCAGCGCCGCCGGTTCCTGCTCTACGCGCTGGACGGGCTGAGTTTTTCGGAGATTGCCGCCCTTTGCGGCTGCTCGAAAAGTTCGGTACAAGGCTCGATTGAAGCGGTCAGAAAAATTTTTCAAAAAATTTTGAGAAACCACCCATACGAATAACCCTTTTTCGGGCTACCAAGTGAAAGGGATTGATTCCCTTATCCCAGCGGGAGGCGGACAGCGGACAAGCTGCCCGCCTCTCCCATTTTCAGGAGGTAAGCCTATGAAAACTATCAATCTGCGGTGGATTTATCCGCATTACCGGCAGGACGTATTTGTGGAGGTCAGCGATGAAGTCTGGGCGGTCATGCGGCAGGCCCAGAGAGAGATGAACAACTATGAGCGCCGGAAGGTCTATCACCGCGCCTGGTACTCTCTGGACGCATATAGCTGGACGGAGAATTATGCTCTGGAACATGGCAGATCGCCGGAGGAAATTCTTTTGGAGCGCGAGGAACAAGCTGCCAGGCTCCGCCTTGTTTCCGCCTAGCCAGAGGCTCTTTCCTGCGCTACACCCACACAGAGCCGCCGTGTCATTGCCCACTATATCACCGGTATCAGTCAGCCGGAAATTTCCCGTCTGGAGTGTGTCCACACCAGCAATGTCAGCCTTGCGATCCGCCGGGGCCTACGGAATATGCGCCGCTACTATGGGGCGCTCCAAAGCGAATGAGGGCGGCCTATGCAGACGATCAATCTGAAAAAATATTATTACCCGCTTTACCGCACCGACACTTATATCACGGTTCCCGATGAGGTGGCCGAGGCCCTGCTTCTCATGCTCCGGGAGGAAAACAACTACGCCCGAAAAATCTGGTATCACAAGGCGTTTTTCTCCCTTGACTGTGAGGACGGGATCGAAAATTCTGCCATCGGCTGGGCGCAGCCATCGCCGGAGGATCATCTGGTGGAAAGAGAAGAACAGGCCGAACGGGAGGAATGGATCAGGCGGCTTTACGAGGCCCTTTCCACTCTCACGCCCATACAGGCGCGGCGTGTTCACGCCCGGTATATGCTGGGGATGAAAATAAAAGAGGTTGCTGAAATGGAGGGCATTACTCCATCTCAGGCGGGGAAATCCATTCGCTCCGGCCTGCGACGGATGCGCCGGTATTTTGACCGTCAAAAGTGGACGTATGGCCTATGAAAAGCAAAGCATCAATCTCCCCCAATACCACTACCCGGTTTTGGGAAAGCAAGCAGGGCTGGATGAATCAGCCAAAGGAGAAAACAATATGCACCAGAACAGTACCACTCAAACGGAACAGAAAAAAGACGAGCAGAAGGAAATCCTGAAGGAGATCCGGCAGCTTGAGAACCGCCAGAAGATTTTAGAGAACAAGCAGCGTAATGAGGAACGCAAGGCACGCACCCGCCGCCTGATTGAGCGCGGGGCCATTTTGGAGGGGATTTTCCCTCTGCCCCCTGACTTATCCGGCGAGGAAGTCAAGGTGTTCCTGATTGCCCTTTCCCGTCTGCCGGGAGCGGCAAAACTGGCCGCAGGACTGCCGAAATCCGGGGACAAGCCATAAGTCCCTTGGTTACAAGGGCGCACTTATGCACCGTTACCGGTGCCGCGCGCCCTGCCGGGGGCTTTTGTGCTCTCCGAGCGCGATGGGGAGCTACACTCCCCAAACCCCTTGTGCGCCCCGCGCAGCCAGACACCCGCTTCGCGTCTGTCCAGCTCCACGGAGCCTGAATATCCCTCACCGAAAGGAGGCGATCCCCATAGATTTTTGTCATATCCCCGTCAGTATCATCAAGCGCAGCGCGGGCCGGTCTGCCGTTGCCGCAGCCGCCTACCGAAGCGGAACGAAGCTGACAAATGAATGGGACGGCCTGACCCATGACTACACCCGAAAAGGCGGCATTATCCATGCGGAAATCATGCTGCCTGCCCACGCCCCGCCAGAGTTTGCAGACCGTTCCACTCTCTGGAACAGCGTGGAGCAGATCGAGAAGGCCAGGGACAGCCAGCTTGCCCGCGAGGTGGAGGCAGCCCTGCCCCGCGAACTGACAAGCGAACAGCAGCTTGCCCTTGTCCGGGCCTATGTAAAGGACAACTTTGTGGACAAGGGGATGTGCGCTGATTTTGCCATCCACGACAAGGGAACCGGCAATCCTCATGTCCATATCATGCTCACCATCCGGCCCCTGAAAGAAGATGGCTCGTGGGGCGCAAAGTGCCGCAAGGCATACGACCTGGACGAGAACGGCCAGCGTATCCCGGACGGGAAAGGCGGCTGGAAGAACCATCGGGAGGACACTACCGACTGGAACGACAAAGGGAATGTGGAAATTTGGCGGGCGGCATGGGCAGCCTATACCAACCGGGCATTGGAGGCCGCCGGTCAACCGGCTCTGGTAGACCACCGCAGCTATAAGCGCCGGGGCATTGATAAAGTCTCTTCTGTCCATCTGGGGCCAGCGGCCAGCCAAATGGAGAAGCGAGGAATCAAAACCGACAAAGGCGATGTCAACCGGCAGATCGCCGCAGACAACAAGCTGCTGAAGGAGATCAAGGCCCGCGTGACCCGTCTCTACAACTGGTCGAAGGCCGAAGCCGGGAAACCGGCAGAAGCGGCTCCGTCCATGCTCCAACTATGGGAGGCGCAGCAGCAACGAAAACAGCCGACCACCCGCACAGGACGAATCCGGGCCTTACAGGAAAGCGCCGCCCTGTTCAGCTTTTTGCAGGCAAACGGCATCCAGTCCATGCAGCAGCTCCACGAGAAAATCTCTGACCTGAACACCCGGTACTATGACCTGCGGGGCGAGATCGTAAAGGCCGAGCGCCGGATGAAGGCTCTGACCGAGCGCGGGGAGATGTGGAGGCAGTACAACGAGTACAAGTCCATTCATAAGCAGCTTGCCAAATTGAAACCGGAGAAGCGGGAGCTGTTCGAGCAGCGGCACAGCCGGGAGCTGATCCTCTATGACGCGGCAACCCGGTATCTGAAAGACCTGAAAGAAAGCGGGGAAGAGATTACCCCGAAAGCATGGCAGCGTGAGTTTGAGAAACTGACCATCAAGCATGAGGCCAGCACCTTTGACATGAAGGCTATGCGGGAGGAACTGAAAGCTGTGGAACGCCTGAAAAAGGCCGCCGACCAACTGGCCCGGCAGGAAAAGGACAAGTCCCATGACCGGGGGCCGGAACGATAAAGGGTACGGCGTTTTGCACACTTTAGATGCGTCGTGTTTCACGACACCTCTTTGCACAAAACAATTAACATTCACTCATGGAAGGAGATTTCCCTATGAAGCAGATTATTTTACCTGTCACCGTTCACTTAAATATCCGCCTGCCCCTTACTCTGTTGCAGACGGAATCGACAGACGCGCCCATAAACCCGGAGCCGGAAGTCCATGCCTGCCAGTGCTGCGGCAACCGCGGCGGGTGCGGGAAGTGCCAGCATGAAGAAAAACACTCCTAATCCCATCCCTGTCATGGACTACCGTCAGTACCGCAGGGCGCGGCGGCTGGTGCATGAGTGCTGTAACTATGACTGCGGTAACTGTATCGCACTGGACGATGGGGAGGAATGTGTCTGCGTCCAGTCTATTTCCTACTCCCTGCTGTGCCGGTGGTTTCAGGCGGCGGTGCTGCCGCTGGACAGGGAACTGGAAACTGCCCTGTTTTACCGGCGGGATGCGAAACGGTGCGCGGTCTGCGGCGGTTTGTTTGTCCCCGGCTCTAACCGGGCCAAATACTGCCCGGAGTGCGCGCCGAAAGTCCACCGGCGGCAAAAGGCCGAGTGCGAGCGCCGAAGGAGGGTGCAGCGTGGACAATTAGAGGGGAAAAGACCCTTGTAAATTAAGGACTTTTTTAAGGGTGTCGGCGGGGGCGTGATACATTTATCCTCTGGCCCACAAAACAGCCCTCAAAAGGCGTACAGAAGCCTATTACGAACCCATAAGGAGGAATCTATGTCGGACAATCGAAAATATTATTACCTGAAGCTCAAAGAGAACTACTTTGACGATGATTCCATCGTCCTGCTGGAGAGTATGCAGGACGGTGTGCTGTATTCCAATATCCTGCTGAAGCTGTATCTGAAATCGCTGAAAAACGGCGGGCGGCTCCAGCTTGACGAAAATATCCCCTACACTGCCCAGATGATTGCCACCATCACCCGCCAGCAGATCGGCACCGTGGAGAGAGCCTTGCAAATCTTCCTGAAGCTGGGCCTTGTGGAACTGCTGGACAGCGGGGCGTATTACATGAGCAATATCGAACTGCTGATCGGCCAGT
>JAUNHA010000060.1 GCA_030524135.1 Eubacteriales bacterium | reverse complement strand
GGCAGCATTGAAGAGGTCGTGCTTTCCTATCCGGGCATCTATACCGTGATGGTATACCGCTATGCGCATGTGCTCTACGGGCTTGGCATTCCGTTCCTGCCGCGGATCATGAGCGAATACGCGCACAGTAAAACGGGGATCGACATCAATCCGGGAGCGGAGATCGGCAGGAGCTTTTTCATTGATCATGGAACCGGAATCGTGATCGGTGAGACGACGAAGATCGGCAACAATGTAAAGATCTACCAGGGCGTGACGCTCGGTGCGCTTTCTACACGCAAGGGGCAGCAGCTTGCCGGAAAGAAGCGCCACCCGACGATCGAGGACAATGTGATCATCTACGCGAACGCGACTGTACTCGGAGGCCTTACGGTAATCGGAAAGAATTCGGTGATCGCAGGCAATTCCTTCATCGTGGAGTCGGTGCCGGAAAATACGCGGGCGGCGTCTACGATGCCGGAGCTGAAGCTTGCCAGCATGCAGTCTTAAGTTTGCCTTGACTTTTCATAGAAGAAGTGCTAACATGTTCAAAATTTATAAGAAATTATAAAAATTGAACACGAGAAGCGCTTCTTTTTTGATATGGAGGAAAGCAGAATGAATATACGCACGGATAAAACTGAAAAACTGAGAAATATAGATCCGTTTACCACGCTGATCCCGCTGGTCCTGATCGCACTTTTATGCCTCTGCTTTATCGCGGCGCCGGAGGCCTCGGCGGAGATGCTCGGCAGGATCCGCGGATTTCTCGGAGACGAGCTTGGTTCGTATTACCTTGTGATCGGTCTTTCCGTTTTCTTTGTATCCCTCTATATCGCATTTTCAAAATACGGGACGATTCGTCTTGGAAAGCCGGGTGAAAAGCCGCAGTATTCCGGATTTACCTGGGGTGCGATGATGTTTACCTCGGGGCTTGCAGCGGATATCCTGTTTTACTCCCTTTGCGAGTGGGTGCTGTATGCAAATGAGCCGCACATCACGGAGCTCGGTTCCGTGCAGGACTGGGCGTCTACGATCCCGCTGTTTCACTGGGGCCCGATTCCGTGGAGCTTTTATGCGACGCTTGCGGCATGCTTTGGCTTTATGCTGCATGTACGCGGCTGCAAAAAGCAGAAATATTCTGAAGCCTGCCGTCCGATCCTCGGAAAACATACGGACGGGCTTCCGGGAAAACTGATCGATCTGCTGGCGGTATTTGCGCTGCTTGCCGGAACCGCGACGACCTTTTCACTTGCGACGCCGCTTTTATCGCAGGTGTTTTCCGGCCTGTTCGGGTTCGAAAGCGGAAAATGGCTTACGATCGGCATTCTCATTGTGATCTGTCTCGTCTATACGGTCTCCGTCATGCGCGGCATGAAGGGCGTAAAGCTGCTCGCGGAGCTTTGCATGTATGTGTTTTTTGCACTGCTTGCCTACGTCTTTTTCCTTGGCGGAGAGAGCGTCTATATCTTCGAAACAGGCTTTTCCGCGGTGGGCAATCTCGTGCAGAATTTCATCGGGCTTGCGACCTGGACCGATGCGCTGCGTACTTCTTCCTTTCCGCAGACCTGGACGATTTTCTACTGGGCGTACTGGATGGTCTGGTGCGTGGCGGCTCCGTTTTTCATGGGCAGTATTTCCCGGGGGCGGACGATCAGGGAGGTTGTGCTCGGCGCGCATATCTTCGGTTTAAGCTCCACCTTTATTTCCTTTATCATTCTGGGAAATTATTCCCTCGGACTGCAGATGCACGGAAGCTTTGACGTGATGGGGCTTTACGCGCAGAGCGGCGACCTGTATGCGGTGATCCTCGCCATTCTTGGCACGCTTCCGCTTCCGGGGCTTGTGCTCGTCCTGCTTGCGGTGGCCATGATCGCGTTTTACGCGACCTCGTTTGATTCGATCACGCTCGTTGCCTCGGCATATTCTTACCGGAAAATGGAAGAGGGCGCGGATGCTTCCGCCGGGATGAAGCTCTTCTGGGCGCTGCTTCTCATCATGCTGCCGATCGCGCTGATCTTTTCGGAGAACAGCATGCAGAATCTGCAGACGGTTTCCATTATTGCTGCCTTTCCGATCGCGATCGTGATCATTCTGATCATCGCGAGCTTTTTTAAGGACGCGAAGCGTTATCTTTGACGGCGCATTTGATAGCGCATTTGTGAAAGAACTAACGCTTGACCTTCTGTCCTGTTTCGGTTACGATACAGGGGACAGGAAAATAATGGTTAGGGAATCTGAGCCGCGAGTTGGTTTGCAGATCGTCCGTGTTATCTCCGGGCGCATCACTTCTTTCGGCGAAGCATGAAAAAAACAGGGGCGTGGAGAGTGGTTCTTTCCATGTCTGGTTTCATCCAGTTAAATACAGACCGGATCAATGCAGCGGATTCCAGAGGGAGTCCGCTTTTTTAGCGTACTTTTTATGAAATACAGTTTATGCAATACAGGAGAAGAAAATGGAACAGAGAGAACCAGAAACAAGAATCGCGGTGATTGGTGTGATCATAGAGGACCGCGAACAGGCGGGCAGGGTCAATGAGATCCTGCATCAGTACGGCTCTTATGTGATCGGACGCATGGGGCTTCCGTATGAGAAGAAGAAACTGCATATCATCAGTATTGTTGTGGACGCGCCGATGGATGTGATCAGCGCGATGTCCGGAAAGCTCGGCAGGCTGCCCGGCGTCAGCACCAAAGCGCTGTATTCGAAGGCAGAGGCAGGGGCTTAATGAAAACGCAGACAAAACAGTGTCTTGACGCAATCAGTCATCTTTCGGAAGGCGCATGTCCTGACCGCGAGATGCTAAGGTGCATTCTGCAGGGCCGAAATACGGAAACGGCGGCCTTTGCGGCAGAGCTTGCGGCACAGACGAGAGACCGCGTCTACGGGCGGCGGATCTTTGTCCGGGGACTGATTGAATTTACAAATTTCTGCCGCAATGACTGCCTCTACTGCGGGCTCAGGAGAAGCAATAAAAATGCGTCGCGCTACAGACTTACGGAGGAGGAAATTCTTTCCTGCTGTGAGTTAGGGCACCGGATCGGCTTTCGTACTTTTGTGCTGCAGGGGGGCGAGGATGCGTATTTTACGGATAAGCGGCTCTGCGCGCTGGTAAGGGCGATCAAGGCGAAGTGTCCGGACTGTGCGGTCACGTTATCTGTAGGGGAACGAAGCGCGGAAAGCTATGCGGCATTAAGAGCGGCGGGGGCTGACCGCTATCTTCTGCGGCACGAGACGGCAGACGCCTCGCACTATGCGCTGCTCCATCCGGCAGAGATGAGCCTTTCGCACCGCATGGACTGTCTGCGGGAGCTAAAGCGCCTGGGTTTTCAGACGGGTGCCGGCATGATGGTGGGTTCGCCCGGACAGACAGAGGAGAGCCTGCTCGATGATCTGGAGTTTTTACTGGAGCTAAGGCCGGAAATGGTGGGGATCGGACCGTTCCTTCCGCATCATGACACACCGTTTCGGGATAAGCCTGCGGGAAGCGTGGAGCTTACGCTGTATCTTCTGAGCATTGTGCGGCTCATGCTGCCGGAGGTGCTTCTGCCTGCGACGACAGCGCTCGGCACGGCGTCTGCCGGCGGGCGGACAGCAGGGGTGCTTGCGGGCGCGAACGTAGTCATGCCAAATCTTTCGCCGCCCGGCGTGCGGGAGAAATATCTGCTTTATGACAATAAAGCCTGCACGGGTCTTGAGGCTGCAGAGCATCTTTCGGAGCTCAGGGCGGAAATGAAGAAAATCGGTTTTGCCGTATCTATGGACAGGGGAGATCACGCCTGCTGCGGGAAATAATTTTTGCGCCAGTGCGATGATAAAATAAAAACAAAACTATAATGATGTGTCTGAAGGGAAAGAATGATCTGACCCGAGGCAGAAAGGGAAATGAAATGTACGATCCAAAATCAAAACACGCAGAGGAATTTATCAACCACGAGGAGATCCTGGAGACCCTCGATTATGCTGAGAAGAATAAGGAGAACCGGGCGCTGATCCGTGAGATCATTGAAAAGGCAAAGGCGCGGAAGGGGCTTTCTCACAGGGAGGCTTCCGTGCTGCTCGCCTGTGATATCCCGGAGCTGAACGAGGAGATCTTCGCGCTTGCGGAGCAGATCAAAAAAGACTTTTATGGCAACCGTATCGTTATGTTCGCGCCGCTGTATCTTTCAAACTACTGCGTGAATGGCTGTGTATACTGCCCGTATCATGCGAAAAACAAGCATATCGCGCGCAAGAAGCTGACGCAGGAGGAGATCCGGCAGGAGGTCATTGCGCTGCAGGATATGGGACATAAGCGCCTTGCGCTGGAGACGGGCGAGGATCCGGTGAACTGCCCGATCGAATATGTGCTCGAGAGCATCAGGACTATTTACAGTATCAAGCATAAGAACGGTGCAATCCGCCGTGTCAATGTCAATATTGCGGCGACGACCGTGGAGAATTACAGAAAGCTCCATGATGCGGGCATCGGAACCTATATCCTCTTCCAGGAGACCTATCACAAGGAGAGCTATCTGAAGCTGCATCCGACAGGGCCGAAGCACAATTATGACTATCATACGGAGGCGATGGACCGCGCGATGGAAGGCGGCATCGATGATGTGGGCTGCGGCGTGCTGTTCGGACTGGAGCTCTACCGCTATGAATTTGCGGGACTTCTGATGCATGCCGAGCACCTTGAGGCAGTATACGGTGTCGGACCGCATACGATCAGCGTACCGCGTATCCGCCGCGCTGACGATATCGACCCGTCCGTATTTGACAATGGAATTGATGACGATACCTTTGCAAAGATCGTGGCCTGCATCCGCGTGGCGGTTCCGTATACGGGCATGATCATCTCTACGAGAGAGAGCAAAAAGTGCAGGGAGCGCGTGCTGCATCTCGGCATTTCCCAGATTTCCGGAGGCTCGCGCACGAGCGTCGGCGGCTATGTCGAGGAGGAACCGGAAGAGGAGTGCTCGGAGCAGTTTGACGTAAGCGACAAGCGTACGCTCGATGAGGTCGTGAAGTGGCTTATGGAAATGGATTACATTCCGAGCTTCTGTACGGCATGCTACCGGGAGGGACGTACAGGAGACCGCTTTATGGCGCTGTGCAAATCAGGGCAGATCTCAAACTGCTGTCTGCCGAACGCGCTGATGACGCTTAAGGAATATCTGATGGACTATGCGTCAGAGGGAACAAAGGAGGTCGGGGAACCGCTGATCTTAAAGGAGATCGACGGCATTCCGCGCGACAGGACCAGAGAGATCGTTCGTGAGCGGCTTGCGCTCATTGAGAAAGGAGAGCGGGACTTCCGCTTCTGATAAAGTATGGGAATGAATGAGACGCCTTCGGGCGAGCGCGTGCATATCAGTTTTTTTGGGCGGAGAAATGCAGGAAAATCGAGCCTTCTGAACGCGGTAACGGGGCAGAAGCTTGCAGTGGTATCTGATGTCAGGGGAACGACGACAGATCCCGTGCAGAAATCCATGGAGCTGCTTCCGCTGGGACCGGTGGTTATGATCGACACGCCGGGGATCGACGATGAAGGCGAGCTTGGCGCGCTTCGCGTGGAGAAAAGCTATCAGGTGCTTGATAAAACGGATATTGCCGTGCTCGTCGTGGACGCGGCGGAAGGAATAGGCGGGCCGGAGCAGCGGCTTCTTGGAGAACTTGATGAGAGAAAGCTTCCGTTTGTCATTGCATGGAATAAGTCAGACGGCATGGCAAAACGGCCGGATTTCGAAGCCCCCCGCCTGAAGGCCTGTGCCGAAGACGGCAGACTGCTGTTTGTGAGCGCGAGAACCGGAGACGGAATCGGGGAATTGAAGGAGTGCCTTGCGGCGCTTTACCGGAAATCGGAAGCCGGACGCGAGGAAAAACGCCTGGTTGGTGATCTTATTTCGGAAAATGACCTGATTATTCTCGTGATCCCGATCGATAAGGCGGCGCCGAAGGGGAGACTGATCCTTCCGCAGCAGCAGATGATCCGGGATATCCTGGAGAGCGGGGCGCAGGCGCTCTGCGTGCGGGATACGGAGCTTGCGGAAACGCTCTCACGGCTTGAACGCCTTGAAAAGAAGCCGCGGCTTGTGATCACGGACAGCCAGGTATTTGGAAAGGTCGGGGCGATCGTACCGGCGGATATTCCGCTCACGTCGTTTTCGATTTTGTTCGCGCGTTATAAAGGGATTCTGGAGCTCTTTGTGCGGGGGCTTGCAGCGCTTAAGGACATTGAGGACGGGGACAGGATCCTCATCAGCGAGGGCTGTACGCATCACCGCCAGTGCGGGGATATCGGTACGGTAAAGCTGCCGCGCTTTATCCGTACGTTTACCGGAAAGGAACCTGAATTTATCTTCAGCTCCGGAACGGAGTTTGCGGACGGAGAGACGCTTTCCTCCTGCAGGCTGATCGTGCACTGCGGTGCATGTATGCTGAACGAAGCGGAGATGCACAGCCGGATGCGGCGCGCAGAGGAGCTTTCCGTACCAATGACAAACTATGGCCTCCTGATCGCGTATACACAGGGGATTTTAAAGCGAAGCGTGGAAATATTTCCGGATATCGCGGCGCTTTTATAAAGCGGAAATAAATGCGGACATGGCTTTCTAAAACTTTTATTAACAATAGCAGGGGATTCTTGCAAAAGTTACAAAAAGACCGTATACTGTCACCGTGACAAATTGTCACTACAGTATTGGAAACGGAGAAAGAAATATGGCTAACCTGGGTAATATTTTTGACTATCGCGAGGATCCCAACCGCTCAAATTATGACGGCAGTCACGGCAGCGGCAACGGAAAGCCTCCGATTAAAAAGCCGCCGAAGCCGATGATCGCCTACTGGCTGATCGCACTCGGCATTATGCTCCTTGTAAACTCATTTTTGGTTCCGGCTGTCGGAAAGATGAGCATCGTCCCGGCATCCTACAACGAATTTCTCCAGCAGATCGATAAGAAAAATGTGGATCAGGTCGATCTGTCGGATACGGCGATCGAATATACGCTGAAGGATTCGAAGACAGTTTACAGGACCGGCCGTATTAATTATTATGATGAGGTTCCGCGTATCTATGAATCGGGCGCGACCTTCACGCAGGATATTCCGAGCGAGGTGCCCACGCTCCTCGTGCTGCTGATTAACATGCTGCCGATGCTTCTGCTTTTGTGGTTCGGCTTCCGTCTCTCAAAGAAGATGGGCGAATCCATGGCAAATGGCGGCGGAGGCGGTCTGTTCGGCATGGGAAATATGGGAAAGGCCAATGCCAAGGTCTACGAAAAGGACAAGATGAGCGTCAAGTTCAAGGACGTGGCCGGTGAAGACGAGGCGAAGGAGCTGCTCACCGAGATGGTGGACTTCCTGCACAATCCCGAAAAGTATAAGCAGATCGGCGCAAAGATCCCGAAGGGTGCCCTGTTAGTGGGTCCTCCCGGAACCGGTAAGACCCTGCTCGCAAAGGCGGTCGCAGGAGAGGCGGACGTACCGTTCTTCTCGATCTCGGGTTCTGAATTTGTAGAAATGTTTGTCGGTATGGGTGCGGCGAAGGTGCGTGACCTCTTCAAGGAGGCAGAGCAGAAGGCACCGTGCATCATCTTCATCGATGAGATCGATGCGATCGGAAAGAAGAGAGGCGGAGGCGCTTACGGCGGAAATGATGAGCGTGAGCAGACCCTTAACCAGCTTCTTACGGAGATGGACGGATTTGACAGTACGAAGGGCATTATCGTCCTTGCGGCGACGAACCAGCCTGACGCGCTTGATCCGGCGCTCTTAAGACCCGGACGTTTCGACCGGCGTGTGCCGGTGGAGCTGCCTGATATGCAGGGCCGTGTGGATATCCTCAAGGTACATGCGGAGGATGTCAAGATGGTCGGCAATATCAACTGGGAAGCGATCGCAAAAGCCTGCCCGGGCGCATCCGGCGCAGAGCTTGCCAACATCATCAATGAGGCTGCGCTTCGCGCGGTAAAGGCGGGCAGGGAACGCGTAAACCAGCAGGATCTCGAGGAGAGCATCGAGGTCGTAATTGCGGGCTATAAGAAAAAGAACAAGGTTCTCTCTGATAAGGAGAAACTGATCGTTGCCTACCATGAGGTGGGTCATGCCATGGTTGCGGCAAAGCAGAGCAATTCTGCTCCTGTCCACAAGATCACGATCATCCCGAGAACCTCCGGTGCGCTCGGCTATACCATGCAGGTGGACGACAACGGTGACCACTACCTGATGAGCAAGGAGGAGCTTGAAAATAAGATCGCGACGCTCTGCGGCGGACGTGCGGCTGAGGAGCTTATTTTCCACAGCATCACGACAGGCGCTTCCAACGATATCGAGCAGGCGACGAAGCTTGCGCGCGGTATGATCTCCGTATACGGCATGAGCGACGACTTTGATATGGTGGCGCTGCAGTCAAGAAGCAATGCATATCTTGGCGGGGATTCCTCCATTGCATGCTCGGATGAGACGCTTACGAAGGTGGATGATCAGGTGGTTGCCCTTGTGAGGGGACAGCATCAGAAGGCTTATAAGATCCTCGAGGATAATATCATGAAGCTCCATGAGATCGTAAAATATCTCTATGAGAAAGAGACGATCAGCGGTGAGGAATTCATGCAGATCCTTAACAGCAAGGAGAA
>JAUNHA010000059.1 GCA_030524135.1 Eubacteriales bacterium | reverse complement strand
CTTGGAAAGCAGTATGTGCACAATGACATCTGTTTCCCGGCGCAGGTCGTGATCGGTGAGGCGCTTGCGGCGCTTAAGAGCGGAAAATACGATGACGCGGACGTCGCGATCGGAATGGGAAAATATATCGGCGACTGCAGACTGACGCACTACGGGGCGTTATTAAGAAAAGCGCTGGATGATGCCGGCTACAGCCAGGTACCGATCCTGACAAATGACGATGCGGACGCGCATAATCTGCACCCGGGCTTCCGGATGAGCATGCTGTCTGCGATCAGAATCGCCTACGGGCTTCCGATGATCGATGCGCTCGAGGCGCTGCTTCGGAAGATGCGTCCGTACGAGAAGGTTGCGGGAAGCTCCGAAAAAGCCTTCGAAGAGGCGCTCGATCAGGTGATAAATGGCGTGGTTCAGCACGGCATGGGCGGCGCAAAGGCCGGCTTCCGCCGGGCAATCGAGATCATGAAGCGCGTGGAGTACGACCGTTCCAATCCGCGTCCGGGCGTGCTGATCGTAGGAGAGTATCTGCTGAATTTCCATCCGGGCGCGAACCACGACATTGAAAAATATCTGGAAAACAACGGCTTTGAGGTGATCGAGGCCAGAATGACGGATGTGATCAGAAAGACCTATTTCTGCAGGGACGAGCAGATCCGCAATTTCCGCCTGAAGGAAAGCCTCGGGAAGAAGGGCTGGTATCATACGGCGAACGAAGCGTTTGAGCTTGCGCACAGCGTGACTGACAGGATCGCGGCTTCACATCCGCTGTATGAGAAGGCGGTCCGGCTTCCGGAGCTTGTGAAGGCAAGCGACTGCATCATTCCGCATACCTTTGACGCGGGAGAGGGCGTGCTGATTCCGGGCGAGATCTTACACCATGCAGCTAAGGGGTGCCGCGCGTTTGTTATTTTGCAGCCGTTCGGCTGCCTGCCCAATCACGTTGTGGGCCGCGGCATTGTAAAACGCCTCAAGGAGCTCTATCCGGACGCGCAGATCCTGCCGCTTGACTATGATCCGGACGTAAGCTTTGCAAATATCGAAAACCGTCTGCAGATGCTGATCATGAATGCAAAGGAAATGCAGAATGAGGCGGCAGACGTGAAGAAATACGCGCCGGGAGACAGGACAGAGGACAGAATCGCTCCGTGGCATGAAAGAAAGGAAAGGAAGCGGGCCTCTGCAAGGCTGCAGACGACTTAGACTGAAAGACGAGGAGAACGATGTATAAGATAAAATGTGATACGCATACGCATACGATCTATTCGAGGCATGCCTACTCCACGATCGAGGAAAATGTGCGGGCTGCCAGTGAGGCGGGGCTTGAGCTTCTGACCGCGACCGACCATTTCAGTGCCATGCTCTGGCCGGAACAGGATTTCCGGAATTTTCAGTATCTGAGCAACATGTCCGGCTGGCCGCGCCTCTGGCATGGCGTTTCACTGCTGCGGGGAGCGGAAGCGGACATCATTGACCTCGAAGGGCACCTGTTCGGACATGGCATACCGGTCACGCACGGAATTGTCGGATACGCATTCAAGACGGTGAAAGACCTGGATGAAAAAATACTCGGGGGTCTTGATTATACGATCGCGAGCGTGCACGGAAAGGCCTTTACCGAGGGTGCAAGTATCGTGCAGAAGACGGAAATGTACATAAAAGCGCTGGATAATCCACATGTTTTTATCCTCGGGCATATCGGGAGATCCGGCGTGGAGTTTGATCTGGATGAGGTGCTGCTTGCCGCAAAGGCGAGGAACAAGCTGATCGAGATCAATGAGCACAGTTTTCATATCGCACCGCAGTATCACACGCGATGCCGTTCGATCGCGGAGCGCTGCGCAGAGCTTGGCGTGATGATCTCCGTATCCACGGACGCGCATATTTCCTGTGCCGTCGGCAAATTCGGAAAATGTAGCGAGATGCTTGAGGAAATCCATTTTCCGGAGGAGCTGATCGCGGGCAGGGACAGAGCGCATTTTCTGGAAATGCTTGGAAAGAGCGGCGTTGCAACGCTCACGGAAGATGATTTTAAGGAGGAAGCATAGATTGAGCGCAGATGAGATGAAACAGACAGCAGGCGCGGTGCACAGCATCGCGCTGGACGGACCTGCAGGCGCGGGAAAATCCACGATTGCAAAATCCCTTGCAAGGCGCCTCTCATATATATATGTGGATACGGGCGCAATGTACCGGGCGCTTTCCGTATATTTTCTTTCGCTGGGCCTTGACCCGGACGATGAGAAGGGGATTTCGGAGGCGGTTGGAGCTGCTGAGGTCGGGATCGTATACAGGGACGGGCAGCAGCATGTGCTTCTGAACGGCACGGATGTTACGGACAGGCTCCGTACGGAGGAAGTGTCCGATATGGCATCGCGTTCTTCCGCATACGCTGCGGTGCGGGCGCACCTGCTTTCCCTGCAGAGGGGCCTTGCGAAGACGCAGAATGTGATCATGGACGGCAGGGATATCGGAACGGTCGTGCTACCATGCGCGACGCTTAAGGTGTTCCTCACGGCAAGTCCGGCGGTGCGGGCGAAGCGCCGCTATGACCAGCTGGTATCTCAGGGCATCCTGAACGGGGCCACGCTTTCGGAGATCGAGGCGGATATCCGCGCGCGGGACTACCGGGATTCCCACCGTGAAAACGCGCCGCTTAAGCAGGCAGAGGACGCTGTACTCCTCGACAGCTCTTCGTTAAATGCTGAAGAGGTGCAGACGGAGATCATAAGGCTCCTTGAGGAGAGAGTTGGTCATGAATGTGAATGAGAAGGCGTCTGCGGCTGAAAAGCCTCAGGAATTTGTAAGCCGCAGCGGAAAACGCATTCTGGTCGCGCAGACCGCAGGCTTCTGCTATGGCGTGCAGCGGGCGGTCGATTATACCTATGCGGCATGTGAGGAAGCAGGGAAGGAGCAGGGCGGCACAGCGGATAAAATCTATACCTATGGTCCGATCGTGCACAATGATTACGTCGTAAATGATCTCGAGAAGAAAGGCGCGTCGGTCATTCCGGACTTTGAGACGCTGAGGCGCATGAAGGAGGAGGGCGCACTCTACGGTGCGACCGTCGTGATCCGCGCGCACGGTGTCGGAAGGGAAGTGTATGAGCTTCTTTCGGATGAAAAAGACGGAATTCGCCTTGTGGACGCGACCTGTCCGTATGTAAAAAAGATCCACAAGATCGTCCGGGAGCATTCCCGCAGAGGCGAACCCGTCGTCGTGACGGGATCACGCAGCCATCCCGAGGTGATCGGCATTCTCGGGCAGGCCGAGGGGGAAGCGTTTGTGATCGAGGACGTCCGGGAGGCGGAAGAACTGCATTTTAGCGGCAGCCCCCGTATCTGTCTCGTTTCACAAACCACATTTAGCTTACAAAAATTTGAAGATATAGTTGCTATTTTCAAAAAAAAGCAATATAATGTGGATATCATAAATACAATTTGCAATGCGACAAAAATGAGGCAGACAGAAGCGGCCAAACTGGCGTTGGAGTGTGATGCCATGATCGTGATCGGTGGCAGAAGTTCATCCAATACAGCAAAGCTGTGTGACATCTGCCAATCTGAATGTAAAAAAACATATTTCGTTCAGACTGCCGAAGATTTGGATGATACATTGAATTCTGTGCGTTGCGTTGGTATTACTGCTGGGGCGTCAACCCCAAAAAGCATAATCGAGGAGGTTCTAAAATATGTCAGAGATGAGTTTTGAAGATATGCTCAATGAATCTTTCAAAACAATACGTACAGGAGAGGTGGTCACAGGTAAGGTAATCGACGTTAAGCCGGATTCAATCGTGCTTAATATCGGCTATAAGTCTGATGGAATTATAACCAGAGCGGATTACTCCGCAGACAATTCGCTGGATCTCACGACTGTCGTAAAGCCGGGAGATGAGGTAGAGGCGAAGGTAAGAAAGGTCAATGACGGCGAGGGTCTTGTGTCCCTTTCCCATAGAGATATCATTGCCGAGAAGGGTCAGAAGCGCGTAAGAGATGCATTCGAAAATCAGGAGATCGTTACCGGTACGGTTGAGAAGGCTGTAAACGGCGGACTTTCCGTTGATTTCGAGGGCGCAAGAGTATTCATTCCGGCAAGCCTTGTATCCGATATGTACGAGAGAGATCTTTCCAAGTACAACGGACAGGAGATCGAGTTTGTTATCACTGAGTACAACCCGCAGAAGCGCCGCGTGATCGGCGACAGAAAGCGCCTGATCGCAGAGCAGAAGGCTGCTGCAAAGCAGGCTCTTATGGAGCGCATCAACATCGGCGACGTGATCGAGGGTACCGTTAAGAATATTACCGATTTCGGCGCGTTCATCGACCTTGGCGGCGCGGACGGACTGCTTCACATTTCCGAGATGGGATGGGGCAGAACCGAGAACCCGAAGAAGGTTTACAAGTCCGGCGAGAAGCTTGATGTTATGATCAAGGACATCTCCGGCGACAAGATCGCACTTACCCGCAAGTTCCCGGATCAGAATCCGTGGGTACTTGCTACCGCAAACTATGCGGTAGGCAACGTTGTAACCGGTAAGGTTGCGCGTCTTGCAGACTTCGGCGCATTCATCAATCTTGAGCCGGGCATCGACGCACTGCTTCACGTTTCCCAGATTTCCAACGAGAGAGTTGAGAAGCCGGGCGATGTGCTTAAGGTAGGCGATGAGATCGAGGCAAAGGTTACCGATTTCAATGCGGATGAGAAGAAGATCTCCCTTTCCATCAAGGCGCTTCACGCTCCGGCGAGAAGAGAAGAGCCGAGGGATGAGGATGTCGTTGATGCATACACCGACGAGGATTCTTCCGACGACGCTGAGTAAGCTGTCTGATTTGAAAAAGACTTTTGGGGGTCGATGCCGTGAAGGCATCGGCCCTTTGCTGTGAAAATGAAAGGAACTGCGGGGATGGGCGTTGAAATCGAGAGAAAATGGCTGGTAGAGGCTGTTCCGGAGACGGTGCGGCAGGGGCTTTCCGCCTGCCGTCATACGGAGATCGAGCAGGGATATCTCTGCACCGAGCCGGTCGTGCGCGTCCGCAGGGACGGGGAACAATACTGGCTTACCTATAAGGGACGGGGGCAGCTTCTCCGGGAGGAATATAATCTGCCGCTTACAGAAGAAGCATATGCACATCTGATTAAAAAGGCGGATGGCGTGATCCTCACGAAAACGCGGTACCGCATTCCGCTTCCTGACGGACTTACGGCGGAGCTTGATATATTCCATGGGCAGTATGAAGGCCTGATCTATGTCGAGGTAGAATTTGAAACAGAAGCTGACGCCCGGCGCTTTGCCGCGCCCGGATGGTTCGGAAGGGATGTGACAAAGGAACCTGCATACAGCAATTCGATGCTGAGCACCGGCTTAAGTCAGTTAAGTAAGCCTTAAGTCCGCACCAAGTCCGCGTTTTTACTTGCTAAGGCACATAAACTGTGCTAGAATGTGATAGATTATCGAAAAATATACATTTTAGGAGTATCCAATGAGCGTAAAAGTAGAAAATCTTGAGAAAAATATGGCAAAGCTGACTGTAGAGGTTTCTGCAGAAGAGTTTGAAAAGGCCATGGATGCTGCTTACAACAAGCAGAAAAAGAACATCACGATCCCGGGCTTCCGTAAGGGACATGCACCGAAGGCCATGATCGAGAAGATGTACGGACCGTCTGTATTCTATGAGGATGCGATCGACGTAATTCTCGACAAGACTTATCCGGATGCTGCAAAGGAATCCGGACTTGAGATCGTTTCCAGACCGGAGGTCTCCATTGAGAAGATCGAGAAGGGCCAGCCTTTTGTATATACGGCAACTGTAGCGGTTAAGCCGGAGGTTGAGCTCGGTGAGTATAAGGGCGTTAAGGCGGAGAAGGTTGATACGACCGTAAGCGCAAAGGAAGTGGATGCAAGACTTAAGAGCATTCAGGACCAGAACGCAAGAATCATTACCGTAGAAGACGACCGCAAGATCAAGAAGAATGATATCGTAACCATCGATTTCGACGGCTATGTTGACGGAAAGCAGTTCGAAGGCGGCAAGGGCGAGGATTATCCGCTCACCATCGGTTCCCATCAGTTCATCGATACCTTTGAGGATCAGCTGATCGGACACAAGAACGGCGACGAGCTTGATGTAAATGTGACCTTCCCGGAGGAGTATCATGCGAAGGAGCTTGCAGGAAAGCCGGCAGTCTTCAAGGTAAAGGTTAAGGAAATAAAGGTCAAGGAGCTTCCGGAGCTTGATGATGAGTTCGCATCTGAGGTATCCGAGTTCGAGACCATGAAGGAGTTCAAGGCTGATCTTAAGAAGCAGCTTAAAGCTGACAAGGAGAAGTGGGCACAGCAGCAGAACGAGAACAACGTCGTAAAGGCGGTTGTTGACAACTGCAAGTGTGACGTTCCGGCTCCGATGATCGAGAATCAGATCGACCACATGGTAAATGACTACGCAAGAAGAATGCAGAGCCAGGGAATTCCGCTCGAGCAGTATCTGAGCATTACCGGCATGACCATGGAAGACCTCAGAAAGAACATGAGCGCGCAGGCAGAGGCTACGATCCGCACGAGACTTGTGCTTGAGGCGATCGTAAAGGCTGAGAACATCGTAACCACCGACGAGCAGATCGATGAAGAGATCGGCAGGATGGCTGAGAATTATAAGATGGAGAAGGAGCAGATCAGAACGCTTCTCGACCAGTCCCAGATCGATACCATGAAGCTTGATCTTGCGTGCCAGAAGGCGGTTGATTTCCTTGTGGAAAACGCTGAGCTTACGGCTCCGAAGAAAGAAAAGAAGGAAAAAAAGGAAGCCGATAAAGAAGAGGCTTAATAGCTGTATAAAGGGCGGCAGGAGCCGCCGGACCGGAAAAGTCGGGCTGTGTCGATGGGCAGGCACGGCTTTTCGGTATTTTAAGTATATCCCCGGAGGGGATGCCTTTACGCCGTGAGGAATACGGCAATAGAAAAAGAAAGAGAGGAAGAAACGGTATGGCACTGGTACCTTATGTCATTGAGCAGACCTCCAGAGGAGAGCGCTCCTATGATATTTTCTCAAGACTTTTAAAAGACAGAATTATTTTCCTTGGAGAAGAGGTCAACGAGGTTTCCGCTTCCCTGGTTGTTGCGCAGCTTCTGTTCCTGGAATCCGAGGATCCGTCAAAGGATGTGCATTTGTACATCAACAGCCCGGGCGGTGTGATCACCGCGGGGATGGCGATCTATGATACGATGAACTATATTAAATGCGACGTCTCCACGATCTGCGTCGGCATGGCGGCGAGCATGGGCGCGTTCCTGCTTGCGGGCGGCGCGAAGGGAAAGCGCTTTGCGCTTCCGAATGCGGAGGTGATGATTCACCAGCCGTCAGGCGGAGCCCAGGGACAGGCGACTGAGATCCAGATCACTGCGGAGTGGATTCTTCGTACAAAGCAGAAGATGAACGAGATTCTTGCCGCGAATACGGGCCAGAGCGTAGAGCGTGTCGCTGCGGATACCGAGCGCGACAAGTGGATGACGGCTGCTGAGGCACAGGCTTACGGCATCGTAGATCATATCATTACAAATAAAAATTGATCCGCTGTTCTTTAGGCGGAATATGGGAAGAGAATGGACAGAACAACAAATAAACCACAGGAAAAGATCAGATGCAGCTTCTGCGGCAAGTCACAGGGACAGGTCAGGAAGCTGATCGCGGGTTCCAACAATACCTATATCTGCGACGAGTGCATTGAGCTTTGCGGAGAGATTCTGGAGGAGGAGTTCGCGAAGAACGGAGAGGATGCTGCCGCTGACGTGGCTGAGCGCATCAATCTCGTTAAGCCGAAGGATCTGAAGGAATACCTGGACGAATATGTGATCGGTCAGGATGAGGCAAAAAAGGTCCTTTCGGTGGCAGTTTACAATCACTATAAGCGGATTATCGGAAAGATTCAGGATATCGAGGTTCAGAAATCCAATATCCTTATGATCGGACCGACGGGCTCCGGAAAAACGTATCTCGCACAGTCGCTTGCAAAGATGCTTGGCGTGCCGTTTGCGATTGCGGACGCGACGACGCTGACAGAGGCAGGCTATGTCGGAGAGGACGTTGAGAATATTCTTCTGAAGCTGATCCAGGCTGCGGATATGAATATCGAGCGCGCGGAGCTTGGCATTATCTATATCGACGAGATCGACAAGATCACGAAAAAATCGGAAAATGTTTCGATCACGAGAGATGTGTCCGGTGAGGGCGTGCAGCAGGCGCTTCTCAAGATTCTTGAGGGAACCGTAGCGTCCGTGCCGCCGCAGGGCGGAAGAAAACACCCGCATCAGGAGCTGATGGAGATCGATACGACGAATATCCTCTTTATCTGCGGAGGTGCGTTTGACGGGCTTGAGAAGATCATCGATCAGAGGACTTCTTCCGGCAGCATCGGCTTTGGCGCGGAGATCGCTGACCGGAACAACCAGAGCATCGACGAGCTTCTGGAGCAGGTAGAGCCGCAGGATCTGGTGAAGTTCGGTCTGATCCCGGAATTTATCGGTCGTGTGCCGATCAATGTGACCTTAAAGAGCCTGGACGAGGATTCACTTGTACGCATCCTGACGGAGCCGAAAAACGCGCTCTTAAAGCAGTACCAGAAGCTGTTTGAGATCGACAATG
>JAUNHA010000058.1 GCA_030524135.1 Eubacteriales bacterium | reverse complement strand
CTTTTCTCTTAATTTCTTCTCTGGCGGCTTGCCTCAAACAGGATGATGGCTGCCGCCATTGCAGCGTTCAGCGATTCCACGCTCCCGCACATCGGAATCTTTACGGCGGCATCCGCATGCTCCGTCAATGCATCCGTAAGCCCCCTGCCTTCATTTCCGATCATAAGCGCGCACGGAATCCTGTAATCCGCAAGCGTATATTCTCTTGCCCCCTTCAGATGCGCGGCATAAAGCTTAAGTCCCGGATAACCCCCCTCCGGTTTTTCCTGTTTCAGCCGCACACAGGCCTCCGAAAGATCTTCCACAACAAGAAACGGCACCCGGAACAGTGAGCCCATCGTAGAGCGCACGACCTTCGGCGAATAGATATCAACGCATTCCCGGTTCATAAGAATCCCGGTAGCTCCGGCGGCCTCTGCCGCCCTTATGATCGTTCCGAGATTTCCGGGATCCTGTATCGTTTCAAGCAGGACCAGAAGCGGCATGCGCTCAGACATGTTCAGAAGCTCGGAAAGTCCGCGCACGCGTTTCTGCCGTACCAGCGCCAGTATGCCCTGCGGCGTGACCGTGTCGGAAACCTGCTTCATCTCCTGCTCCGTCACCTCCGTAAATCCGCAGCGCCTAAGAAGCGGTCCGCAGATCTCTGCATTTGCGGATGAGAGAAACTCTCTTGTGACAAAAATTTCCTCCGCCTCGTCCGGCGGGATTTCCGCACACATCCTTGCGCCGTCCACGACATAAAGTCCGGATTCGCGGCGCAGCTTTGCTTTCTGCAGAAGTTCTTTGATAAATTTGCGTTTTCTTCCGTCTATCATTTCAGCAGATCCTCATCGGAAAGTTCGGAAAGCCATGCGTCTGCTGCCGCGTCTGACGGCATCCGCAGACTGCCGCGCGGGCTGAGATCCACGCATACGACCTTGGGACCGTCCACCGAGCAGCTTCGCTTGAACTGCTGTGAAAAGAATCTTCTGTAAAAGGTCTTCAGCCATTTCAGGATAACTTCATCCTCATACTGTCCCGCAAACGCATGACGCGCCATGCGGAAAACGCGTTTCGGCGGAAGCCCTGCCGCAAGCACCTGATACAGGAAAAAGTCATGGAGCTCATAGGGGCCTACCAGGTCCTCCGTCTTCTGGGCGATCTTTCCATCTTTATCCGGGGGAAGCAGCTCCGGGGAAACCGGTGTATCCAGTACATCAAGCAGCACTTCCGAAAGCTTTCCCGATGTCTCCTCTTCCGCATAATAACGTACGAGATGACGTACCAGCGTCTTCGGCACGCCGATATTTACGGCATACATCGACATGTGGTCGCCGTTATAGGTGCACCAGCCAAGTGCATTTTCCGACATATCTCCCGTTCCGATCACGAGCGCACCGAGGTCATTGGAAAGATCCATAAGGATCTGCGTCCGCTCACGCGCCTGTGCATTTTCATAGGCAGCATTATGTACCTCCGGATCATGCCCGATATCCTTAAAATGCTGCAGCACGGATGCTTTGATATCTATCTCCCTCAGCGTCGCGCCTGCCGTGCGCGCAAGGCTGCAGGCATTGTCATAGGTGCGGTCCGTCGTGCCAAAGGCCGGCATGGTCACGCAGATGATATCCTTTGCTGCAAGATCCGCAAGCCGGAATGCCTTTACCGCCACCAAAAGCGCAAGGGTCGAATCAAGTCCGCCCGAAAGCCCGATGATCACGCGCTTAAGTCCGGTGTGGTTCAGGCGTTTTATCAGTCCTGCCGCCTGGATCTGCACCATTTCGCGCAGCTGTTCGGACCGTTCGCTTCCCTTCGGTATAAAGGGAGACGGATCGATCTGTCTCGTAAGTACGGGCACATTTTCCCGCTCAATGCAAAAGCCGGTCTCCGTATGTCTGACTGTTCCGGCATCCGCCCCGCCGTCTCCCATATGCGTGCGGCGGCGGTTTTCAAAGGTCGTCGTGCGGCGGCGCTCAAACTCCAGACGCATCAGGTCGATCTCCGTCATGCAAAATCCGTTTCCTTCAAACAGGCCGATCCGTTCACAGAGGAGATCTCCCGCCTCCGCGATCATGTCATGGCCGGAAAATACAAGGTCGGAGGTTGATTCGTCCGTACCCGCACTTGCATAGATATAGGCGCAGAGAAGTCTCGAAGACTGTGCGCGGATGAGCTGCCTGCGGAACTCCTTTTTCCCTGATACGGCATCGGAGGCAGACAGATTCACGATCACGGTCGCGCCCGCAACAGCGTGACGGTTTGAAGGCGCGTACGGCGCCCATCCGTCTTCACAGATCTCGCAGGCGACTTTCAGCTCCGGTATATTTTCACAGCAGAGAAGGATATCCGTCCCGAACGGGATCTTTCTTCCCTCCCCTGACATCTCATCCGGAATATATTCCGTCTCCCTGATGCCTTCCGTAAAATAACGCTGCTCATAGAACTCTTCGTAATTCGGCAGATAGGTCTTCGGGATAACCGCAAGGATCTTTCCGTCCCGGAAGGCACATGCCGCGTTATAGAGCTTCCCCTCCCATGCCCAGGGCACGCCCGCAAACACGAGCATATCAAGCCCCTCTGATTCCTTTACAAGCTGAAACAGCGCACGCTTTGAGGCCTCGATCAGGACGCTCTGAAAAAACAGGTCTCCGCAGGTATAGCCGCTCACGGAGAGCTCCGGAAATACGAGGATCTTCACCTCTTCACGTGCCGCCTCATGCATCAGCACAGCCATATTCTTCTGATTGAACTCCGGGTCCGCCACCCGCATTTCTGGTGTCGCCGCTGCAACTCTGATATATCCGTCCTGCATCCCTCTGCCTCCTCCAGCGCATTTCAATTGGACACAAGTATATCATATTTCCCTTCATTATGCTACAATGGCGGCAGTCGGAAACCTTAAACTTATATGACGATTTGAAAGGATTCTTAAATTTATGAACGAGATAGAAAAAGCGGCGGAAACGCCGTTCTGCCGTGAAGAAAAGCTGATCGGAAGCGACGCCTTCCAGCGTCTTAAGGATGCGCATGTCGCCGTATTCGGCCTCGGCGGCGTCGGTTCCTACGCGGCTGAGGCTCTCGCGAGAGGCGGTATCGGCCGCTTAAGCCTGATCGACAGCGACCGCGTGTCGGTAAGCAATTTAAACCGGCAGCTTTATGCACTCACCTCTACGATCGGCTGTAAAAAAACGGAGGCTGCCGCGCTTCGCTGTCTTGATATCAACCCCGGTCTTTCGGACCGGATCGGGCTTTTTGACCGCTTTGTCCTGCCGGAAAATACAGAAGTGCTTTTTTCAGAGCTGCAGAAGGAGCAGCCGCTTGATTTTGTCCTTGATGCCGTAGACACCGTGGCAGCAAAAATCGCGCTTGCGGTATACTGCGAAGCGCACGATATTCCGCTGATCTCCTGCTGCGGCACCGGAAACAAGCTCGATCCCGGCCGGTTTGAGATCAGCGATATCTACAAAACCTCCGTCTGTCCGCTCTGCCGGGTGCTCCGGAAAGAGCTGAAGGAGCGCGGGGTAAAAAAGCTCAGCGTATGCTGGTCAAAGGAAGTTCCGGTAAAAACAGAAAGCCGCACACCGGCTTCTATTTCCTTCGTACCGGGTGCGGCAGGGCTTATGATCGCAGGCTATGCCATCC
Organism: Eubacteriales bacterium; assembly: GCA_030524135.1. Lineage (GTDB taxonomy): Bacteria > Bacillota > Clostridia > Lachnospirales > Lachnospiraceae > Avilachnospira. The sequence continues at coordinate 5,042 of JAUNHA010000058.1, read as the reverse complement.
GAAAAATCGCAGGGCTGGACTGAAATCAGGTGCCTTTTTGGACCGGAGAGCCCGTGGCTTCCCGGTCCATTTTATTTTTATTCTTCTCCAAGATAAGCCTTGATCAGCTCAAAGGTATTTTTTACACCGTCCTTATGGCTTCTCTCATACCCGTGGGAGGCATATACTCCCGGACCGATCAGTCCGTGACGGACATCATTGCCCGCCTGCAGCGTTGCTTCCACATCGGAGCAGTAATGCGGATAAATATCCACCGCATAGCCGAGGTTATGCTTCTTCGCAAGCGCGATCATGCGGCATACTACATCATAGCTGTAAGGACCGCCGCTGTCTTTTGCACAGATGGATACCTCATGTTCCGTGCAGCTAAGGCCCTCTCCGACGCAGCCCATATCCACGGACCATGCCTCTGTCACGTCTGCCGGGCAGGGTGAAGAACCGCCGTGTCCTACTTCCTCAAAAATGGTAAAGTGCATGTATACCTTCCGGAGCGGCATCTCTTTGCTGTCCATTACATACTTTGCATAGCCGAGCAGGATTGCCGCGGACAGCTTATCATCAAGGAAACGGCTCTTAATGTATCCTGTCTCCGTCACGCGTGTGCGCGGATCAAAGCATACATAATCTCCCGCCATGATGCCAAGCGCCTCAGTATCCTCTTTTGACTTGACATTTTCATCCAGTACGACCTCGATCGTGTCCCAGGTGCGCTTTGTGGATGCATATTCTCCGTTTACATGTACGGAAGCATTTGCGAGCTGGCAGGTTCCCTCATATGTCTTTCCCTCTTTCGTAACGACCGTTACATTTTCCGCCTCCGCGTTATTCGGCTGCATACCGCCGATATTCGTCATTTTCAGACGGCCATTGCTCTTGATCTCATGCACCATTGCCCCGAGTGTGTCGCAGTGTGCCTCCAGAAGAAGCGCGTCATTCTCCTTCTGTCCCGGAATCTCCGCGAGAATTCCGCCTTTTCTCGTGCGTTCCGCCTTTACGCCGATACGTCCGAGCTCTGACATGAGGTACTCCATTACCTCTCTTCCGTAACCGGACGGGCTGTTGATCGAAAGCAGCTTCTTTGCCTGCTCCACGATATATTCCGTATAAGCATCATATTGTTTCATCACGATATCCATTCCCCTTTCTCCGGGCGCCATTCAAACATCGCCCCTTATTTATCTTCCGCGCTGTCATTATGCGCGTTATTTATGCTTTTGCCACCTCATTCTAACGCAAAACGGACACAGCGTAAAGTGCCGTATCCGTTTTTAAAGACAAAACCAGTCAAAAACCGGTTTTCTTATAATCCGCAGAGCGTCTTCACCGCATACGCCACCATAATGCCGACATAATTGCCCGCCGCGCCGGCAAGCACGCCCATGATCAGACCCACGTTGATCAGGGATTTCCAGTTGGCGCCTGCCGCCGTAAGGGAAGCTGTCGGTCCGTCCACGATACAGCCTACCATGGAAAGGATCACATACTCATATTTGATCTTCAGAATACGGCAGATCACAAGATGAAGCGCGATACATCCGATCAGCATGAGGAGCACATAAAGCGTCATCATGAACGCCGAACCGATAAACTGCTGCAGATCAACCGCAAATCCGATCGTGGACAGGAATGTGAGCGAAATGAACAGTCCGAGGTCCAGATTGCCGCGAAGCTTCTGCACCGGCTTAAGCTGTGCGATCAGAATGGAAACCGTCGTAAGCAGAAGCAGTCTTCCCGCCTTCCAGAAATCTTCCGGGAAAATACTCTGTGCAATTGCCGTCGTTACAAAGGTTACGCCAAAGCCGATCGTAAGCAGCCAGGCAATGTCCCTGATCGACCACTTTTTATCGGACATCAGCGGCTCCTTATCACCTTCACACAGCTCATCCTGTGTGAACTGATACGGCCACAGCTTGTTCCACTTTTTGGACGCCTTTAAAATTGCGGGCGCCGCAAACAGGAATACCATCAGCGGCGTGGATACCACATAGTCCGCTGCATTCGCCGCCGCAAGCGTCTCTCTCGAGCAGTCAAGGCCTGTCGCGATTGCCGTCAGGTTCGGTGTGCCGCCCGTATAGGTTCCCACGAACATACCCGCGCACTTCCAGCCTTCGACGATTCTTGGCGCAAAGAAGAGACCGAGCACGATTGCGACCGCACAGACAGAAAAGATTGCGGAGATCAGCGCAAACACCGGCTCCTTCGTCAGCTTCCGCAGTTCCGTCAGATTCATACTGAGCAGGCAGATCGAAATCGATACCGGCACGCAGTAGGTCGAAAGTGTGCTGTAAAGATCGTGTGAGATCGGCACAATGTGCGTGTTGGAAAGAATAATTCCGAGCACTACGACCGTGAGGACCGGTCCCAGCGACTTGAACGCCTTATAGCGCTGCAGCCACAGAGAAAAGGCCACCATGAGTAAAATGACGAACATTAATCCGTCTGTTCTTGTAATTAAAGCTTCCATAATCATCCCCCTGATTTCATATTTACACAAAAAAAGACTGCAAAACTGATTCTTATGCATCCCATCCGCTTGTCTTTGCCGCATCCCGAAAAATATCCGTAAGACATTTGTCGCAGTGCTGTTTTTGTGTATTATTTTCGTTTTAAAGAAACGGATAAGCTTTATATTGTATAATTTACTCAGATAAAACAGAGAAGTCAAACCGCTCTGCTCACGCGTCATCATGGCAGTGTATCAGATTTTCCCAGTTCATTTTGTGCACTTTTATACATATGTTATCAAATCCCGTATGAGAGCGACAAATAGTAACCAAAAACTACATATCCCCCTGCGGCAAGTAGAAAATAGTCCTCAAAATCCACTGAATAAAGGTAAAAAAATATTTTTAAATCAATATATTTTGTGCGTGTATGGCGTACAGTCGTGCCTGTACAGAATAATTTCGGAATCAAAAAGCTCCAGGCATTTACCCGGAGCTTTTTTCATCCGTTTCGCCGCAGATCCATGCTTCTGCAGCGGGTTATTTTTAATTATTGGCAGCCGAGCTGTAGTTCGGTGCTTCCTTCGTAATATGAATATCATGCGGATGGCTTTCTTTGAGGGATGCAGCCGAGATCTTAACGAATTTTCCGGTCTCGATCAGAGTCGGAATATCCTTTGCTCCACAATATCCCATACCGGAACGAAGTCCGCCGATCAGCTGGAAGATCGTGTCTTCACAGCTTCCCTTGTATGCAACACGTCCTTCTACGCCCTCCGGAACGAGCTTCTTTGCATCCTGCTGGAAATAGCGGTCCTTGGAGCCGTTTTCCATTGCCGCAATAGAGCCCATGCCACGGTATACCTTATACTTTCTGCCCTGATAGATCTCAAAGGATCCCGGTGCCTCGTCGCAGCCTGCAAGCAGAGATCCAAGCATAACGACTGAGCCGCCTGCTGCGATCGCCTTCGTGATATCTCCGGAGTATTTCACACCGCCGTCCGCAATGATCGGCACGCCATATTCCTTAGCCGCCTCATAGCAGTCCATGACCGCTGTGATCTGCGGCACGCCGATACCTGCAACGACACGGGTCGTACAGATAGATCCAGGTCCGATACCTACCTTTACCGCATCAGCTCCGGCCTCAATCAGCGCCTTTGTCGCTTCAGCCGTTGCCACATTGCCTGCAATTACCTGAAGATCCGGATATTTTTCCTTGATCTCACGGACTGCCTTCAGAATATTCCTGGAGTGGCCGTGTGCGGAATCGACTACGATCACGTCTACACATGCCTTTACAAGCGCGTCAACACGTGCCAGTACATTTGCTGTGATACCGACAGCCGCGCCGCAGAGAAGACGTCCCTTCTCGTCCTTTGCGGAGTTCGGATATTTAAAGCTCTTCTCAATATCCTTGATGGTGATGAGGCCGGTAAGCTGTCCCTTATCATTGACAATCGGAAGCTTTTCCACCTTTGCCTTTGCGAGGATGCGCTTTGCATCTTCAAGAGAGGTTCCTTCTTTTGCAGTTACAAGACGCTCCCTCGGGGTCATGCTCTCGCTGATCTTCTTGGAATAGTCCTGTTCGAACATCATATCGCGGTTGGTAATGATACCGATCAGGGTCTTGTTGTCATCCACGATCGGAACGCCTGAAATACGGAACTTCGCCATGAGCTCGTCCGCGTCCTTCAGCGTGTGATCCTCAGAGAGATAAAACGGATTGGAGATAACGCCGTTCTCGGAACGTTTTACCATGTCAACCTCTTCCGCCTGCTGTTCAATCGTCATATTCTTATGAATGATGCCGATACCTCCCTGTCTTGCCATGGAGATAGCCATACCATGCTCGGTAACAGTATCCATACTTGCTGACATAAGCGGGATATTCAGCTTGATTTTCTTTGTCAGATTTGTTTCCAGACTTACCTGATTCGGAATAACCTCCGAATACTGCGGAACGAGTAATACATCATCAAAGGTAATTCCTTCCTTGATAATTTGTGCCATGAAGCGTTTCCTCCTCTTTGAACGTATGAAATGGATGATTGAGAATATTTGCCCGTGAACACGGTCAAACGTAAATTTTTACCATTATAACACTTAAGCATTTTTTAGCAAGATATAAAGTTCAATTTTTTAAACTTTTACATCTTTTCCCATCGTTTCCGCTCTTTCCTCCACGCTTTCCTTAAAGTTGATCACCGTATGGGAATACTCTTCCTCCATAAGCGGAGATGTGATCAGAAAATCTGCCGTCGCACGATTGTTCGCCATTGGAATATCATAGACCTGCGCGATGCGCAAAAGTGCCTTTACATCCGGGTCGTGCGGCTGCGCCGTCAGAGGATCCGAGAAAAAGATCACGATATCGATTTTTCCCTCAACGATACGCGCGCCGATCTGCTGGTCTCCGCCGAGCGGGCCACTGTTGAAACCCTTTACAGGAAGCCCCGTCGCGTCAGCAATCATGCGTGCCGTCGTACCCGTTCCGCACAGAAAATGCCTTGCGAGCACCTCTTTGTGCTTTTCACACCATTCAATGATATCCTTCTTTTTTCCATCATGCGCGATCAGCGCGATATTCTTCTGTTT
>JAUNHA010000012.1 GCA_030524135.1 Eubacteriales bacterium | reverse complement strand
AACAGCGCCGTGCCCTCAATATGATCTGGACTGCTGCCGAGGACTATGATTTCGACCCGGAATTTATTGCCTATCTGCAGAACGGGCAGCCCGACGCTTATATGAACGCAGTCATCGGCTATGTCCACAAATGGTACGATCCAAAGATCATGGCAAGGCTTTTTTCGGCTTTTGACCAGACGCTTCTCTCGGAAGTTTATAACGGACTTCTGTGGATCGCGCTCGAAAAGGCGGTCTATGAAAAAGAAGTCCGTGAGCGCCCTGTACTCACGGAGCTTCGCATCGCCTATGCGAAACAGTTTTTTGAAACCCAGCGTGACAAAAGCCGTCAGCAGTGGATGGCCCAGAACTCCCTTGTCTATACGCTGCAGGCGGACCGGTGGCGGCGCGTGCTCGGACGCCCGGGCCGCATTATCCTTCCCTGGAAAAAGCGGCTTTTAAACGAGCTGCTCTCCTATAACGGGGAAATGGATGCTCAGGCGATCCTCACGCGGACGCTTGCCATCTACAGGCGCTACTTCTTCTTTAATGAAGAGGGCGCCAGACGCCGCATTCATCTGCGCATAAAGGGCGTGCTCGGAAATCTGCTTGCCCGCACGCCCTCCGGGCAGGTCGTACGCAATGATATGCTTGAAATCGGCATGAATGCACGCGGCGGCGGGGGAGGGCATCTCTCCGATGCGAAAGCGGGAGAAACTGTGGACGCGGATCCGGAAAGAGATCTTGCCTATATTGAAAACTGTTTCGGCATGCCCATGTTTGACCGGGAAAGCTCCCTTCAGCTCGAACACAAGCTCTGCACGGGAAACCACACGCCCTGCCACCTTTACTTTACAAACGGAGCAGCCGGAAAAAAGAGCACTGATCCGCTTTTTCAGAAGGTTTCCGCGGATGCCGCGGCACAGCGAAAAAAGAACCGTTCCTACTATCAGCTCCATCAAAAGCTCTATGAAGGCGGCATCCGCCGACTGTCCGCACAGCTTAAAAATACGATCCTCGTTTATTCACAGCCCGACATCATTCGGGGGAAAAGCGGCATGCTTTCCGCAAGAGACATCTGGCGCGGATTGTATCTGAATGACCCGCGTGTCTTTCTGGAGCGTCAGGAGCAGAACCGGTCTGGCTTTTCCGTCGATCTGATGCTGGATGCTTCCGCTTCCCGCATGGGGTATCAGGAAGTGATTGCCGCCCAGGCCTACATGATTGCAAAATCCCTTCACAGCTGCCATATTCCGGTACAGGTCTACTCCTTCTGCAGTCTGCGCGGCTATACAGTTATGCGGCTTCTGAGCCGCAGCGAAGACTGTGCGCTCAGGGAGAGCGGCTCTGCCGGTTCCGGACAGACTTCCGGCAGAACAGTGGATACCGCAAATGGCGGCATCGAAGCCTCCGGGGACAGATTCTCCGGTATCTTTGATTATTATGCAGCAGGCTGGAACCGGGATGGTCTTGCGCTCCGGGGAGCAGCCGAACTGATCCGGCGCGAAGACAGTTTAAAGCATCTCCTGATCGTTCTCACGGATGCGAGTCCTAATGATGACCGCCTCGTTCCTCCTACGGATGAAAACCATCTGCTCGTCGCCAGAAGCTATGCCGGAGAGATCGGTATCAAAGATACGGCTGAAGAAGTCAAAGCGCTTCGAAAGGATCATATCAAGGTTGCAGCAATTTTAAACGGCGATCACTGTGCAGCGGAAGATGCCCGTCAGATCTACGGTGATCATTTTGTCCATATTCAAAAACTGGAGCAGTTGTCGGAGGCTGTCGGAAAGCTTCTGACGGAAGAAATCACAGGCGGCGCAGAGTAAGCGCCGCCTGTTTCGTTTACAGTTTATTATTGCTTTTGAAAATAGTTTTTTTTCTTATGCAGCCGAATGATTATATCATTTCTTCCGGTTTGAAAACCTCGTCAAACCGCTCCGGCGTCAGGAAGCCAAGAGAAACACATGCCTCTTTCAGGGAAATATTTTCAGCATGCGCCTTCTTTGCGGTCTTCGCCGCATTCTCATATCCGATATAGGGATTGAGGCAGGTTACGAGCATCAATGATCTGTGCAGGTTTTCCGCCATCTTTTCCCGGTTTGCCCGGATGCCGGACGCACAATGTACGTCAAAGGAAATCATCGCATCAGCGAGCAGGCGCACCGACTGCAGAAAGTTGTAGATCAGAACCGGCATATAGACATTCAGCTCAAAATTGCCCTGGGATGCCGCGATTCCCACCGCCGCATCGTTTGCCATGACCTGTACGGCTGTCATCGTCAGCGCCTCGCACTGGGTCGGATTGACTTTTCCCGGCATGATCGAGCTCCCCGGCTCATTTTCCGGAATGAATATCTCGGACAGCCCGCAGCGCGGTCCGCTTGCAAGCCAGCGCACGTCATTTGCGATCTTCATAAGATCCGCCGCCAGCGCCTTCAGCGCACCGTGCGCGAAGACAAGCTCATCCTTGCTGGAAAGCGCATGGAATTTATTCGGAGCCGTGACAAACGGCTCTCCTGTAAGCTCTGCCACACAGAGAGCCACAGTTTCATCAAATCCCTTCGGCGCATTAAGGCCCGTCCCGACGGCTGTTCCGCCGAGCGCGAGCTCATACAGCCCCGCAAGACTGTTCTTTATCATCTGTTCCGACTGCTCCAGATTCGCAAGCCATCCGCTGATCTCTTGTGCGAAAGAGATCGGCGTCGCATCCTGCAGATGCGTGCGGCCTGATTTCACAATTCCTTCATTGTCCTGCATCAGCCGCCTGAATGTCGCTTCCAGCTGTGCAAGCGCCGGCAGAAGCCTGCCCCTGATCTCCAGAACCGCCGCAATATGCATGGCTGTCGGAAACGTATCATTGGAGCTCTGCGACATATTGACATGATCATTCGGATGCAGGAGTTTTTCTCCGGCAATTTCATTTCCGCGGTTTGCGATTACTTCGTTGACATTCATATTGGACTGGGTTCCGCTTCCCGTCTGCCATACCGCAAGCGGGAATTCTCCTGAAAGCTCTCCGCGAAGAATCTCCCCGCAGACTTCTGAAATAAGCGCACAGCGTTTGTCGTCCAGTTTTCCCAGCTTCCGGTTTGCCTTTGCAGCCGCTTCCTTCAGCACGGCAAATGCATGGATCACCTCCTGCGGAATCTTTTCGGTCCCGATCTTGAAATTATCGAAGCTTCTCTGCGTCTGCGCGCCCCAGTAATGATCTGCAGGCACCAGTACCTCTCCCATTGAATCATGCTCTTTACGATATTCCATCTGTCTCTCCTTTGTATCGATTGATCTCCCGTTAATACAGCCTGATCCGGCGTTCTCTGCGCTGATCCGCCTCCGTGCTCTCAAGCTCCGTCTCGACACCAGCCCTGCGAAGAATCTCACGGGCTTTCACCGCTTCTTCCTCCGGCACACGGATATAGTACGTATTGCGGTCTATTTTCCCGCGCGGTCCGAAATTACGCGGATCAAGCTTTGAACCGCATCCGCAGACCGGCGGCTCATCCTCAGAGAAGCCCGCGCGCACGGACTTCATTCCGGCTTCTTTTAAAGCGGTCTTTGCCAGTTCCCAGAGTGCTCTGTCCTTTCGTTCAAATACTGTTTCTTTCTTTTTAAACAACATAATAAGCCTCCTGTATCCCTTAGCGGCTGAACAGCCCTGCCAGTGGATTGATCACGCGGTACAGACTGTCGATGGATTCGTTCAGCCGTTCAAAATCAATTTTCTGAATACTGTCAAGCGTCTCATACATCTCGGCGAGGCCCTGGTCATTCAGAGAGCGAAGTGTTTTTGTAAGCTCCCGGCTTCCCGCTTCAAGCTCTGCCGCCACCGTGTTAAAGCGCCTTAAAAGTCCCTTTACCTCTGGCTGATAGCTTACAAAGTTGATTGTGATCACAAGTGCGCAGATCATCACAAGCAGACTGCAGATGCCTGTAAGCCGTACCCAGAAGAGTGTTTTGTTCGCGTTTTCCGTCGTCTCCATGATTTTCCCCCTTACAACATTTCTTATCATATCATGCATCCCTTAATGCCTCAAGCTTCACCCGGAAAGTCAGCCTTCGCTCCGTGTCAAGCTCATCAAACCGGATCAGGTAAGTCCGTTCCGTTTCATCGGTTTCCAATACGGTTCCCTTGCCGAAGATCGCATGGCGTACGCGGTCTCCCGCATGAAACAGCGCGTCTTTTGATGCCATTTCCGCCTCTAGCCTTCGGTCTGAGGCTTCTATACAGCTTTTTGCAGCCGTGTACAGCTGCTTTGGCATCTCCGGATCAAACATAAGCCGCTCTGTCCCGATATCGAGAAGGAAACGCGAAGGATAACGCGGCGCGCCGTCCATACCACAGCCTTCCGCCTCGGAAAGATACAGGCCGTCCTCCGCTCTTGTCATCGCCACAAACGCAAGCCTGCGCTCCTCTTCCATCGCCTCCCTTGTCTTTGTACGCCTGGATGGAAATATTCCTTCTGAAAGCGCACAGAAGAAGACATGCGGAAACTCCAGCCCCTTTGCAGTATGCACCGTCATCAGACGCACCGCATCTCCCCGGCTCTCCAGATCCCGGTTTGAAAACAGCGCCGCATGCCGCAGATAATCCTCCGGACCGCACTCCTCTCCGCAGCTGATCTCATACTGATGAACGGACTGCTTAAGCTCCGCAAGATTGTCAAGCCGCTCCTGGCTGCCCTCCGTGCGAAGCATTCGCTCATATCCGCTCTCATCCAGAAGCTTTGCCAGAAGCTCCGACGCCTTAAGTCCCGCAGTCTGTGTCAGAGCCGCATACCTGTCGATCAGACCGGCAAATGCCGCTGCTTTCGTATTCCGGAATATTCCGTCCTCCAGATTTCTGCAGAGTGCTTCGTATAAGGAACAGTCATGCTCCGCGGCATATTCCTTCAGAAAAGCGATGCGGCGCTCTCCGAGGTTTCGTTTCGGCACGTTTGCGATCCGCAGGAATGAAAGATCGTCCTGATATACCGCCATCCTCAGATATGACAGCGCATCCTTGATCTCCATGCGGTCAAAAAACTGTACGCCGCTGTAAAGCGTATACGGTATCCCGGCGCGGCGCAGTCCCTCCTCGAGGTTTCTGGTGATATAATGCGCCCTGTATAATATCGCGATATCAGACAGCCGGGGACGTGTCTTCCCCTCTTCATTTGCGGTTTCCGCTTTTCCCGCTGCGCATCTCTCCCCGTCATGCCCCGTCTCTCTTTCATGTTCCGGTACAAAGCCCGTAAGCTGCCGGATTTTTTCCGCGATCCAGTCTGCCTCTTTTTCGGAGGATTTCGCATGATGGCAGATAACCGGTGCTCCTTCCGGTCTGGCTGCCGTGAGTTCCTTATCAATACGGTTTTTATTGTTTCTGATCAACGCATTTGCCACCGCAAGTATCTGCGGCGCAGACCTGTAGTTTTCAGTCATCATGATGGTCTTTGTCCCGGGAAATGTCCGGTCAAACTCCAGCAAATACCTGACGTTTGCACCGCGAAAGCTGTAGATCGTCTGATCCGGATCCCCTACGACGAACAGGTTTCCGTGATACGCACAGAGCACCTCCATCAGACGATGCTGCAGACCGTCGATATCCTGAAACTCATCGATCATGACGTACTCAAGACGTTTCTGCCATTTCAGTCTGATCGCTTCATTTTCCGCAAAAATAAAGAGCGTAAACTTGATCAGATCATTATAATCAAGTCCGAAGCACTTTTTCTCCTGATACAGATATCCGTAAAAAATGATATCTTCAGCCTTTTCCGCCTGCATATATTTGCGATGCAGATCCTCAAGCGGCATCGCGATCATATCCTCATAGTATTCGGGATCCTTAAACGTCTTTCTGATCTCGATCATATCCCTGGCATCCCTGAAGCTCATATGGCGAAGCGTAAGGCCGCGCTCCTCGTAAATAATGCCGAGCATCGCATCAATATCGGAATTATCCAGTACAAGAAAGCTTTTGGGATACTGTACTGCATGGCTGTCTTCCTGCAGCACGGATACGCAGAAGCTGTGGAACGTACACACATACCCGGCGTCATTATCACCGGTAAGACGCCGGATCCGCTCCCGCATCTCATTGGCGGATTTGTTGGTAAAGGTCACACACAGGATATGTCCCGGCAGAATACCGGCTTCATTGACAAGCCAGGCAAAGCGATGCGAAAGCGCACGGGTCTTTCCCGTTCCCGCACCCGCGATCACTCTCACAAAACCCTCCGTCGTCGTCACCGCATCTCTCTGCGCCGCGTTTAAGCTGTCCAGTATATCCGCCATTCAAGTCCTCCAGCAAAGCAGTTTCAGGCTTCCGCCTCTCTCCCTGCGCCTCTTTCCCGCTTCCCGTCATGCACAGGCGGTACCGCCCGGATCGCCCGCATTATTCGAAAGTCTGTTCTCTTTTATATTCTTTTTCAGTCTATCATATCACCGGTAAAATTTCCAGTATAATCTCCATCCGGAGAAACCATATGCCGGAGCATAAGATTTTTTCCGTCTGTAATAAGACTGATCTGTCCGCTTTTTCCGGTTTCCAGAAGCTTCGCGCCATAGCGCGTAAGACGTTTTGTCACCTCTTTATGCGGATGCCCGTAGGAATTCTTTCTTCCATAAGAAATAAGTGCATACTGCGGCCGGTACAGCTTCAGAACCGCGTCCGAATTTGATGTTTTACTGCCATGATGCGCTGCCTTATAGACCGTTATGCGTTCCGGAAGCCTCATATCCTTGCCGTCCTTCATATCCTGTCTGATCCTTTTTGCCAGAAGCGCCTCATCTCCCTTCGTCGTGTCGCCCGTAAAAATCATACTGAAGTTTCCGTAAGAAAGCAGCAGCACGGGAGAATGTGCGTTGGCCTCCGGCAGTGCGCCCCGTCCCGCATAAATACAGGAGAGCACGGGGATTTCCGTCCCTGCCGCCCCATTCTCCTTACGGATACCCGGAAGCTCCGTATATGCTCCCTCCCGAAGATAGGATATCCGGCTTTTGGCTTCTTCTCCCTGCGAAATACAAAAGGCTTCCTTCAAAGTCCCATAGCTTTCCTGCACCGCTCCGCCCTCCGGCAGAATCAGCTGTGCAATTTTCACCTCCGGTACATCTTCCATCAGATACAGAAGCCCGTTCATGTGATCCGCATCGCTGTGACTCACAAATGCCGCATCGATCAGGGAAATTCCCTGTGAAAGCAGAAACGGCTTCAGCGTATACTTACCAAGCTCTTTTTCCGAGCTCGACCCGCAGTCGATCAGGATATTCTTTTTGCCGGACCGGATGAGAAATCCATCTCCCTGACCTACGTCGATCGCCGTAACGGCCAGCACGCCGCTCTTAAGTTTTCCATTTCCCGTAAAACAGAGCACAGACAGACAAACTGCAAGTCCGAAAAAACTGCATAGCTTTACAGGCGGACCGATCCTGAAGAACCGCCGGCTGCCCGGAAAGCCCTGCAGAAAATGCAATGCGAATAACAACAGAAGTCCCAGGTAAAACAAAAGAATCCGCAAAAGTTCCGGCCTTCCCAGCACAATACCTGACGCGGGAAGACTTTCCGTAATCCTGCAGAGCCATTCATAAAACAAAAGGATATAATGTCCTGCTCCGCCTGCACAGACGGACAGAAACTGAAAAAATGGAACACCTGCGGCAAGGCACCCGGATGCCGCGGCAAAAAGCATTCCCAGAAGTCCGGCAGAAAGCGCCATCAGTCCGGACGCGATCACAAAGCTCATCAGCGGGATCACAATAAAATTCAGAAAAAAACCGTAGAGCGGAAATACAAAGAAATGATACAGAATGGCAGGCAGCATAAAAAGCTGAAGGGAAAGACTGACCACAAGCGTTTTAACAGCCGGATGCAGGCGGTTTTTTGCAGAGACCCTGCGTATGGGGGATTCATGTACAGTATATCCGGCTGTAACGGAGCGTTTCCTCAGTCTGTCTCTGCTCCGGTTTTCGCGATCCAGCTCTGTACAGCGGATCAGATTTTCTCCCAGCAGCGAAATCGCAAGTATCGCTCCATACGATAGCTGAAACCCGCTCTGAAAAAGCATATATGGCTTTGCAAGCAGCAGAAGAAACGCGGACAGCGCAAGGGCGGACAGCGTGTCGTAGCTTCGTCCCGCCTTAAGCGAGAGAAAACGGGAAAGCAGCATGATAACTGCCCGTACCGCAGAGCCCTGCGCTCCTGTAAGGAAGCCGTAGCTTACCACAAACAACGAGGAAAACGCGCCTGCGCAGCCGGGAGAAAGCGTTAATAAGCGCAGCATACGATACAATCCCATTCCGATAATACCGAAATGAAGTCCTGAAACCGCGAGCAGATGCGCAATGCCCTGCGACTGATAAAGCGCGCGCACACCTTCATCCATATCAGACTTATCTCCGAGCAGAAGCGCCTGATAAATCCCCGCATCCTTTTCCGGAAATATGCCGGAAAGCACCTCCGTACACCTGAGCCGGAATTTTCCGAGCTGGGAAAAATACGGAAGGTCAGAGTTCAGAAGACCTCCGTTCCGGTAATCGGAAAGCGCCGCCTCCGAAGAGATCCCCAGCCCCTTCAGATACAGTCCGTAATCAAACTCGCCCTGATTGCGAATCAGATAACGCGAAAAAAAAGCCCTGCTCTCCGGTGTCTGAAAAGCGCGGCAGCAAAACAGTCCCCGCAAAACTCCGGCAGCAAAGCACAGGATCAGCACGTACGGGATCCATCTGCGGGAACCATTCTCCCGCCTGAGACCACGTGTGATCAGCCATATGATTAGGATAAAAAGCATAAACGCCGCGGTACGCACCGCAAACGACAGCTCATATATTCCGCATAACTCTCCAAGCACAAGCACTCCGGCCATCCATAACAGCGGACGCCGCAGTTTCAAATCAGCTACTCCTTCCCTTTCATCAGACTTTATCAGATTTCCGGAACGCATCCCCTGGGATGGGGTTCCCTGCCGGATGCGTTCCGTTCTGTTTTTCTTTTAATGTGTATCAAGCTCCTGAAGCTTCCGCTCCGCTACGATCGCGAGCGATCCGGGACCGGTATGACAGGCGATCGCGAGCGCAAGCGGCGCAATACAGAAATCAGCCTTGGGCCAGCGTTCCTTTGCGATTTCCAGAAGTTCCTCTGCCATCTCTGCATTCTGTGTGTGCGCAACCATGATATAGCTGTGCTCTGCCCCGGGGTCTTTCAGTCTTTCCGTCAGACATTCCTGGATCGCGGCAAGCATCGTTTCCCGTGCCTGCGACATCGTGCGCACCTTTGCAAACGCGTCAAGTTTCTCTCCGTCGATCTTAAGCACGGGCTTTATCTTAAGCAGCGTACCAAGCGCAGCGGCAGCCGGCGTGATACGTCCGCCCTTTTTCAGATATTTGAGCGTCGTCACCGTGATAAATATCAGATTGTTCTTCCTGTTCTCCTCCAGAATACGTTTGATCCCCGCTCCGTCGTAGCCCTGCTTTGCAAGCGCCAGTGCATTGAGCGCGGCAATACGCTCCGTAACGGATACCGTTGTATTGTCCACGGGAAATACACGCCCTTCATAAGGCTCGTCTTCCGCAAGCATCGTCATGGTCTGATAGGCGCCGGTCAGTCCGGAAGACAGCGGAATGCATACGATCTGATCATATTCCTCCAGCAGGCGATCCCAGAGATCCAGAATATCTGCAGGCGAAGACTGCGAGGTGGAAAGATCCGCCCCAGCTTCCATTTTCTCATAAAATTCCCGTTCCGTTAAATTGATTCCTTCTTCATACTGCCGCCCGTCCACAATGAACGGCGCCGGTATCACATAAAGTCCAAGCTGCTTTGCCTCTTCCTGCGAAATACCGCTGTGAGAATCTGTTACTACTGCAATCTTCATCTATTCCTCTGTCCGTCTTATGCAGACAACTTGTCTGCCCGCTGTCATTTTTTATTTTTCAATCAGCAGAGAACTGCCCGTCATCTCTTTCGGCTTCGGAAGTCCCATCAGCTCGAGCATGGTCGGCGCAATATCTGCCAGAACTCCGTTTTCACGAAGCTTGTATTTCGGATCCGCATTATATAAAATAAACGGAACCGGGCTCGTCGTATGTGCCGTAAACGGCTCTCCGGTCTTCGGGTCGACCATCATGTCGCAGTTTCCGTGATCCGCGCAGATAAACAGCGCTCCATCCGTTTCCTTTACCGCCTCGCACACCTTTCCGATACAGGTGTCCACAGTCTCAACCGCCTTTACGGCCGCCGGGATCACGCCCGTATGACCTACCATATCCGGATTCGCAAAATTGCAGATCACCACGTCATATTTTCCGGAGCGGATCGCCTCGCAGAGCTTTTCGCATACCATCGGCGCGCTCATCTCCGGCTTCAGATCATAGGTCGGCACATCCTTCGGGGACGGAACGAGTACGCGGTCCTCTCCCGGATTCGGCGTTTCTACACCGCCGTTAAAGAAGAATGTGACATGCGCATACTTTTCAGTCTCCGCCACACGGCACTGGGTCTTTCCGTTTGCCGCAAGATATTCCCCGAGTGTATTACGGATTTCTTCCTTATGGAACGCTACCTGCTTGTTTCCGATCGTCTCATCATAGTCCACAAAACAGGTAAAGAGTACGTTCTTTCTCTGTCCGCGTGCAAAGCCGTCAAATGCATCGTCACAGAATGCTCTTGTCATCTCTCTTGCACGATCCGGACGGAAATTGAAGAATATTACGGAATCTCCATCCTTTACCATTGCTGTCGGTTCTCCATTTTTCTCTATTACAGCCGGCACGATAAATTCGTCATATACCTTCTGTCCGTAGGAAGCTTCCATCGCTTCCTCTGCAGACGCTGCCTTTACGCCCGTTCCATTCACGATCGCCGCATAGGCCTTTTCTACTCTGTCCCAGTTTTTATCACGGTCCATAGCATAGTAACGACCGCTGATCGTTGCGATCTCGCCGACGCCGATCTCATTCATCTTCTGCTCAAGCTCTTTGATATAAGAAAGCCCGCTGTCCGGGGGCGTATCACGTCCGTCCATGAAGCAGTGTACATAAACCTTTTCAAGCCCGTTCTGCTTTGCAAGCTTCAAAAGACCGTAGATATGTGTAATATGGCTGTGTACGCCGCCATCTGAAACAAGTCCCATAAGATGCAGCGCGCTGTTTTTCTCTTTGCAGTTATCCACTGCCGCTTTCAGCTCGGGGATCGTAAAGAAGTCTCCGTCCTCGATTGATTTTGTAATACGGGTAAGCTCCTGATATACGATACGGCCCGCTCCCATGTTGAGGTGTCCCACCTCGGAATTACCCATCTGTCCGTCCGGAAGACCAACAGAAAGTCCCGAAGCATAGCCCTTTACAAACGGGTATTCCTTCATCAGTCTGTCAAGATTCGGTTTCTTTGCCATCGCCACGGCATTGCCTTCGGTTTCCTCCCTGAGGCCAAAGCCGTCCATGATCACCAGTACGACCGGTTTCTTATTCATAGTCCTGTCCCTCCTGATTCAATCGTTTCCCTTACCAATTGGTAATTTTATCACAAATAATATGAAATAGCAAAACAGAAATTACTAATCCCGGAGGATTGCAGGGCATTCCCCGGCTGATATGCGATTATACACATTTTTGCGAACGAACGTTCTGTTTTTTCTGTACTTTTAACGAAGGATATGGTATACTGAGAAAAATTTGACTGATAAAAACGCACCATCTATCTTACAGAGGTATATTTAACATGGATCATTTAAAATTAGTATCCGAATTCGCCCCCACCGGCGACCAGCCCCAGGCCATTGCAGAGCTGGTAAAGGGATTTGAGGAAGGCAACCAGTTCGAAACACTGCTCGGTGCAACGGGATCCGGCAAAACGTTCACTATGGCGAATGTCATACAGCAGCTTCAGAAGCCGACGCTCATCATCGCGCATAACAAAACGCTTGCCGCACAGCTCTACAGCGAGATGAAGGAGTTTTTCCCGGAGAATGCGGTAGAGTATTTTGTAAGCTACTATGACTACTACCAGCCGGAGGCATATGTTCCCTCGACTGACACCTATATCGAAAAGGATTCCGCGATCAATGATGAGATCGATAAGCTGCGCCATTCCGCGACCGCGGCGCTTTCAGAGCGAAGCGATGTTATCATCGTTGCCTCTGTCTCCTGTATCTATGGCCTCGGCTCTCCGATCGACTATAAAAAGATGACCGTATCCCTGCGCACCGGGCAGGAATATGACCGCGACGAGGTCATCCGGAAGCTCGTGGATATGCAGTATACCCGCAATGAAATGGATTTTAAGCGCGGCACTTTCCGCGTA
This sequence comes from Eubacteriales bacterium, assembly GCA_030524135.1. Lineage (GTDB taxonomy): Bacteria > Bacillota > Clostridia > Lachnospirales > Lachnospiraceae > Avilachnospira. Next base: position 41,319 of record JAUNHA010000012.1, on the reverse strand, counting down.
CATGGAGACACGCTTGAGATCTATCCCTCCTATTCCGGCGGCGAAGCCTACCGCATTGAATTCTTCGGAGATGAGGTGGACCGTATCACAGCCATCGATTCTGTGACCGGACAGATCAAAACAGAACAGACCCATATGATCGTATTCCCTGCCTCTCACTATGTCGTTCCAAAGGAAAAACTCGATGCTGCCTGCGTCCGTATCCAGCAGGAACTCGACCAGCGCGTCGCCTATTTCAAATCCGAAGACAAGCTGATCGAGGCACAGCGCATTGCGGAACGGACGAATTTTGATGTGGAAATGCTCCGTGAGACGGGCTTCTGCTCCGGCATTGAGAACTATTCAAGGCATCTTGCCGGTACGCCTGCCGGTGCACCGCCCTATACGCTTTTGGATTACTTCCCGAAGGATTTCCTCATTATCGTGGATGAGGCGCATATCACGCTGCCGCAGATACGCGGCATGTATGCAGGCGATCACAGCCGTAAGACCACGCTGGTAAACTACGGTTTCCGTCTGCCCTCCGCTCTTGACAACCGCCCGCTTAACTTCGAGGAATTCGAAACGAAGATCGATCAGATGCTCTTCGTTTCCGCAACCCCGGGTGAATATGAAGCCGCACACGAGCTGCTGCGTGCCGAGCAGATTATCCGGCCGACAGGTCTTCTTGATCCTGAGGTATTTGTACGTCCGGTAACAGGACAGATCGATGACCTCGTGACCGAGATCAACCGGGAGACAAAGAAAGGAAACAAAGTCCTCGTTACAACGCTCACAAAGCGCATGGCAGAAGACCTGACAAAATATATGCAGGATATCGGCATCCGCGTTCGTTATCTTCACTCCGATATCGACACGCTCGAGCGGAGCCAGATCATCCGGGATATGCGTCTTGACGTGTTTGACGTGCTCGTCGGAATCAATCTTCTGCGGGAAGGCCTCGATATTCCCGAAGTCTCTCTTGTTGCTATTCTGGATGCAGACAAGGAAGGATTTCTTAGAAGCGAGACCTCCCTCATTCAGACGATAGGCCGTGCCGCACGAAACGCGGAAGGTCACGTTATCATGTATGCCGATACCGTGACCGATTCCATGCGCCGCGCGATCGACGAGACGAACCGCCGCCGCAGCGTCCAGGATACCTATAATAAGGCGCACGGCATTACACCGCAGACCATCAAAAAGGCTGTACGCGATCTTGTCGTGATATCCAGATCCGCAGAAGATAACAGCGGAAAGCACTCCAAGGATCCGGAATCCATGAATGAGAAAGAACTGCGCGCGCTTGAAAAAGAACTGAACAAAAAAATGCGCCTGTGCGCCGCAGAGCTCAACTTCGAAGAAGCGGCCGTGCTGCGCGACAGGCTTGTGGAAGTGCGGAAGCTCATTTACGACAGCTACGCATAAGCTTCGCGCACATTTTAAAATATCTGATACCCGCAGACAAACGTCCCGGGTATCAAAGTCCTGATGTGTTACATTACTGATAATCGTTCACAAGGAACATCGGCTTGATCGCCATGACGTCGTCATACACTTCCTGTTCAACTGAGACGTCTGCATTAAGGGAGCGGAGCTTTTTCTTAAGCACTTCAAACGCTTCCGGAATCGTCTTTGCTTCCCCTTCGATCAGGCTGTCACGCATCCATCTGAGCACGACCGGATGCGCATATCTTCCGGGAACCGGAAAACCGGGATACCCGTCCGCATAGGTTTCAAGTGCTTTTCTAGCGTTTGCAAGGCGATTTTCAATATACCGCCTGTTGTTTTTTGCTGTCGGAATAACGTGTGCGCCTGCAAACAGGAAGATTGCCGCAAGACCAAACAGCATAAAATACATTCCAAAACCGCCGCTGTGATGAAGCATCGAATAAATGCCGTAAAAGAATGCAACCGCTCCCATCAGCATGATCGTAAGCGCTACCCATTTATAGGCAGGATTGCTCCTGTCATAGACGCGCTTTGCCTTCGCTGCTGCAGAAAGCTCAATGTAAAGCTCCGATTTTTTCTCCAGATAGGCTGACGCATTGTAAAGCGCAGAAATCTGTTCCCCGATCTCAGGAGAAACTGCCGCTTCCTTCTGCTGTTTTTCAAGCAGGGCCGCCTCCCTGCGGGACTTCCATGTCTCCGCCGTCTTACTGAGTACCCGGATATCCGGACACTGGCGCTCGATTGCCGCAAGCAGAAGGTCTACGTCTTCTTCTCTTTTAAAGTTACACTGTTTTTCCTTACCGCCGTCATATTCCACCACCAGAAGCGGCATGCTCACAAACATCCCTTTTCCCGTGAATCCGCCCTTTGTCATTGCGATTCGCTTAAATACACGGGTAACCGATGAGAGCGGCAGATAATAACGCCGGTCAATATAAAAGCTGTTCAGATAGATCGCCTTTTGTCCAAGGCCGCAGGGACCGTATTTTTTACAGCCCTTTTTATCTCTTGCAAGCTCTTCGGCAGACAGCGACGCGCTGCCGAGCTGTGATGGTTTAAAAAGCATAGGTTTCTCCTTATGAGACAAAAGGGGGAAAGCAGCCGCTCTCCCCCATCCATATTCTGTTTTTTATTTCCTTTAATGAAAGCCTCGGCTTAAGCAGCTTTCACACCCTTCTTCGTCGCGCGAAGGAAGATGCCAAGGAATACGATCGCACACACGATACCTACCGGATATGCAATGCCGGTTCCAAGGTTCAGGCACTCAGATGCAGCAACAAAGTAAGTCATGGAAACCGCACTCATGAAGGTTGCCGGAACAGCGGTCATCCAGTAGTTCTTCTTCTCTCTGTAGAGATACATGGATGCTGTCCAGAGCACGATCATAGCAAGCGTCTGGTTCGTCCAGGAGAAGTATCTCCAGACGATGGAATAATCCAGATGTCCAACAACTGCACCGATACCAAGAAGCGGGATCGCAAGCATCAGTCTCTTTGTGTAGTTATGCTGATCGATCTTGAACCAGTCAGCAACAACCAGACGTGCGGAACGGAATGCAGTATCGCCGGAAGTGATCGGGCAAACAATAACGCCGACCATTGCAAGCGCAATACCTACGCCGCCCATTGTCTTTGCGCAGACATCGTAGATCGCTGCGGACTGACCATCTGCAAGGATCGCCTGAAGGCCAGTGCTGAGACCTCCGGTCTTTTCATAAAGCGCGCAGCCTGCTGCTGCCCAGATCAGAGCGATCACACCCTCTGCAACCATCGCTCCGTAGAATACGAAGTGACCCTGACGCTCGGACTTCATGCAGCGCGCCATCAGCGGAGACTGCGTGGAGTGGAAGCCTGAGATCGCACCGCAGGCAACCGTGATAAACATGAAGCTCCAGATCGGAGTTCCTGCCGGATGCATGTTGTGGAAGTTATTCCAGATCTCCGGAATTACCATCTCGTCATGAGTCAGAATACCGAAGATAACGCCGACTGCCATGATGATCAGACATATACCGAACAGCGGATAGATACGTCCGATGATCTGGTCGATCGGAATGAAAGTTGCAACGAAATAGTATGCGAGGATGATCCACAGCCACATTTCCGTGTTCGTAAGCATGGATGCAGCATCAAAACCGCCCTGCTTAAACAGCGTTACGATCAGTCCTGCAGGGCCTACCGCAAATACGGTTCCTACCATTACGAGGAGCACAACGCTGAATACACGCATTACGTTCTTCATGAAGCCGCCAAGATAGATACCGCAGATCTCAGAGATCGATGCGCCGTCATTTCTCTCGGAAAGCATACCGGAGAAATAGTCGTGAACACCGCCGGCAAAGATAGTACCGAAAGTGATCCATAAGAATACGACCGGTCCCCACAGAGCGCCCTGCATGGCACCGAAGATCGGGCCAAGTCCGGCGATATTAAGAAGCTGAATAAGGAACAGCTTCCACTGCGGCATTACAACATAGTCTACGCCGTCGTTGATGCGGACTGCCGGAGTCTCTCTGTCGTCCGGAGCAAAGGTATTGTCTACGATCTTACCGTAAACAAAGTATCCGCCGATGAGGATGGCAAGACATACAATAAAGCTAATCATATAATATCCTCCTAACCTGATTATGAATTTAGCCGTTTACGGATTGTATTATACTTCATTTTTATTTTTTGTTAATACTTTTTTTAACTTTTTTTAGAAAAAAACATCAAAGATACATAATTTTGTATAGGGGATAGGGCAACGGATTTGTGCACCTTGCGCAATTAAGATAAAAAAAGATTGATAATCCAAAGATTATCCGGAACCGTTTCAGGACGATATGATACTTTCTTAAAAACAACCGTATCGTACTCCCATCACATGGAAATGTCAATCCTTTTTGCCCTCTTTTGTTATTTTTTTAACGTTTTTTAAAAAACACTTGAATTCTCCCTGTCCCGTGCTATAATATTAACGTTCTTGTTCGGGGACGTAGCTCAGTTGGGAGAGCGTTGCGTTCGCAACGCAAAGGTCGCGGGTTCGAATCCCGTCGTCTCCACGATAACAGAAAGCACGGTATCCATGGGAAATCGCGTAAAGCGCCCATTGCACCGTGCTTTTTTGTGTCTTTAGAGCCATGTAAACCGCTCTTTATTATGAGATCATCCTGTAGCCCCGAAGCTCCTCCTGAAGTCTTTTTTCAAGTTTGCATTTCATATAAATGCCTTCAGGGCGGTATTCCGCTGTCACTACCTCGGCCTCCCGGCGCAGTCTGTTTTCCACCGCCCCGTCTCCATACGGGATCAGGAGCTCGCATTCGATGCGCTTTCCAAACAGCATATCCGTGATGTGTTCTGTCAAAAGCTCCACGCCGGTTCCGTTTTTGGCTGACATATATAGTTTGCTGCCAACAGCAAACGGTACCAGCTCAGGATGCGGTCCCCGGTCTGCCTTGTTCATAACATACAGCATCGGAATGTGGCCCGCGCCGAGCGCGGCAAGCGTCTTCTCCGTTGTCTCAATGTGACGTTCCCAGTTTTCATCGGAAGAATCCACCACCTGAATCAGAAGATCGGCAAGCTTTGCCTCTTCCAGCGTGGAGTGAAAGGCTTCGATCAGATCATGCGGCAGATCGTGAATAAACCCGACCGTATCCGACAAAAGAAAATCCCTTCCGTTTCCCACACAGATCCTGCGCACCGTTGTATCCAGCGTTGCGAACAGCATATCCCGCTCCATGACCTTTTTTTCCTCATCCGGGCAGTAAGTGTCCAGCATGCGGTTTAAAAGCGTTGATTTTCCCGCGTTCGTATATCCTACCAGCGCGGCAAGCGGCAGCCCCGAGGCTCTGCGCTTCCTGCGCATAACCTCTCTTCCGCTTTCTACATCCTTTAGCGCCCGGCGAAGCTCCGCCATACGTTTTTCGATATGTCTGCGGTCGAGTTCGATCTGTTTTTCTCCCGATCCCTTATTGGACATTGATCCGCCGGTTCCGCCCTGACGGGACAGATTTTGACGCAGTCCCGAAAGCCTCGGCAGCATATACTGAAGCTTTGCGTACTCCACCTGAAGCTTTGCCTCCGCGCTCCGGGCACGTTCACCGAAGATCTGCAGGATCAGTCCGGTTTTATCCAGAACCTCTGTCTCAAGTTCGTGTGCCAGGTTGGAAAGCTGTGAGGGCGTCAGGGTATTCATAAAAATAACTGTGTCCGCCCCGGTAATATAAAGCTCCTGTTTGATTTCCTGTACCTTTCCGGAACCGATGTAGGTTGCGGCATCCGGCCGTTCAAGCCTCTGGGTCACCATCGTCTCTGCAGCATATCCGCAGGCTTCCGCCAGACCCCGAAGCTCTTTCATCGACGCTTCAAACTCAGACTCTCCTGTGGTTCTGACACCCGCAAGCACCGCTTTCCCGACGCTCTCCGCCAGTATTTCTTCGTTCATCATACTCCTTTACCGATTTATTTACCGATACAGCTCCCTGATCGCCTCCGCAAGCTGATTATCTGCATCCGGATCCGGATTTTCGGGGTCCGCCCCGGTCTCAAGAAATTCCTCGCTTGCCTCGATCTCCACATCCGGAGCTACGCCCTGTCCGTGCACAGCATATCCGCTCGGCGTAAAATACTGTGAGCTCGTATATTTGATCGCAGAGCCGTCCGGAAGCGGAAACTCCGTCTGCACAATTCCTTTTCCATAGGAAGTCGTTCCCACGATCTCCGCTTTCTGATAATCCTTAAGAACCCCCGCAAATATCTCCGAAGCCGAAGCCGAATTTGCATTCATCAGCACTGTTACCGGAAGCTTTACCTCGTGTTTGTCGCTCGCATAAAAGCTATCCGCGCGTCCCTGTTTGTTTTCCGTATAGAGGAGCAGCGTTTTTCCCTTGTCTGCCGTCTTTTCATCAGCCGAAAAAGCGCCTATATTATCTGCAAGAAGATAATCCAGCATGGACAGTGCACTGTCCATCACGCCTCCCGGATTATCCCGAAGATCGATCACCAGTCCTTCCGCGCCCTCTTCAATAAACGCGTCTACCGCTTCCTTGAACTGCCCTACGGTCGCAACCTCGAAGCCGCTGACATAGATATATCCCGTCTTTCTGCCCCCTTCTTCAGACAGCAGTGACGCATATACGGAAGGTATCTCCACCTTTCCGCGCTTGATCTGAAGTTCGACCGTCTCGCCGCCGCGCTCCACCGTCAGATTTACATATGTGCCCTCTTCGCCCTTGACATAATCATCGACCACGGTAGACAGATCCATGTAGGTGATATCCTCCCGGTTTACCCGCTTCAGGATATCGCCTGCAAGAAGTCCCGCCTCTTCGGCCGGCGACTTTGCATAAACCTTTTCGACCGTCATCGTATTGGTTTCCGGATCCTGGGAGATCAAAGCGCCGATCCCATAGTAATTTCCACGTGTGCTGTTCAGCTGCTCGGCATACTCCTCTGCCGGATAATAAGCAGCATAGCGGTCCGTCTCCGTCAGACCATACATCATTCCGGTAAAGATTCCATCCTCGACCGCCTGCGCGTCCTCATCATAATAATAATCCTGCACCAGAATGGACTGGATCATACGAAGCTTGAGATTGACCCTGCCGTAATTTATCTCCGCCCGCGCCGCGTCGGATCCGCTTGCCGTTTCCACTGTTTTCTGCGGATCTCCTCCGATGACAATGCTTCCCAGAAAAGGAATGTTAATGAAGCCCGTACTGTATACATATACTGCGGCGGCAAACAGAGCTCCGCATACCGCGCCCGCCAGAAAAGAGGGCCACCTCCTTTTTCTTCTTTCCACTGCCTTGTCATCCATATCATTCATTTAACTGTTTCCTTTTCGAATCATTTTACGGGCTCACATAAGCCGTCGGATTTACATAGCGTCCGCCTGTTCTGATACCAAAATGCAGATGCGGTCCCGTGGAATATCCCGTAGAGCCGACCGTACCGATCTGCTGTCCCTTGGATACCGACTGTCCTTCCGAGACGGCGCGTGAATTCATATGCATATACACCGTATAAACGCCGCCGCCGTGATTGATCATAATATAATTGCCGGCAGATGCGGAATAGGTCGAAATGACCACCGTACCGCCTGCCGCGGCAATGACGGAAGCCCCGGACGACGCACCGATATCAATTCCCTGATGGTTAGTTGAAGCCCCCTCTGTCGGCGAGCTTCTGCCTCCGAATCCTGAAGTAATGCGCCCTGAAGACGGACACGGCCAGGTAAAACTGATATTCCCGATATTCTTAACTTCATAGCTCTTTCCGGCTTCTTCAGCCTTCTTCCTTGCTTCCTCTTCCTGCCTGCGCATCTCTGCCTCGATCGAAGCGATCCGGTTTTCCTCTGCCTTGATCGCCGCCTGAATCCCCGCGATATTCGACTGCATCTCTGCAATGTCGGCGTTGGCCTCGCTGATTCTGGCATTATAGCCTGCAAGCTCTTTTTGCTTATCCGCCTGAAGTGTCTCTACCGAAGCCTGCTTGGCTTGTGTCTGGGATTTGAGCCCTTCCAGCTCCGCATACTCGCCCTCAAGCCTCTGCTTGGTGTCTGCAATCGACTGGCGAATCGCTTCAAATTCATCCAATTTCTGTCGGTCATACTCGGAAACTTTCTGAATATATTCAGCTCTGTTGAGCATATCCGAAAGAGATTTCGATTCGAGCAGCAGATCAATATAATTTGTGCTGCCGTTTTCATACATATATTTAATGCGGAGTTTCATGGAAGCATACTGTCTTGCTTCCTCTTCCTCTGCTGCGGAAAGCTCCTGTTTTGTCGTTTCGATCTGCGCATTTTTCTCCGTCATCTGTGTAGAAAGCGCGCCGATCTGATTTTCAAGATCCGCAAGCTCTGCATCAAGCTTTTGTATGTATGCAGCCGCATCAGACTTTAAGGCAGAAAGCTCGGAAAGCTTCGCCTCCACCTTTGCCTTTTCAGACTGAACTTCCGAAAGTTTTTCCTTATTGTCCTCTATCTTCTGTTTTGAATCCTGTATCTGTGCATTGCTGGCATATACGGGAATTGACGCCGCACAAAGCGCCGCGCAAAGCAGCAGCGCCACTATTTCCCTGCACTTTTTTTTCTGACCGGAATGATACAACTTATGCTGCTCCTTTTCCTGTGATACTGATAAAAACACATTTTTATGTCATTTCTGTGTCCGGACACCAAAGAGTCCTTTGGTATCCGTTTCCCGTACTCCTTATATCTTCAGATGCTTTCTGATCGTAAAGAATGATACGATAAATCCCATTCCCAGTCCGAGTATCAGACCCACTGCAAGCATCTGCGGAAATATCTCTCCGATCGGCAGAAGTTTAAAGATATCCGCCGCTGAAACGCCGGATGTCATGGAAAATACCCTGCTCAGAAGATAGTTTGTCGCTCTGACATAAATGAAATACATGCCGCAAAGCGGGATCAGCGCGCCAAAGAACCCGATGATCACACCCTCTACGACAAACGGCGCCCGTATCATGAAATTGGTTGCACCGATCAGTTTCATGATCTCATTTTCCCGCTTACGGAAAGCAGCCGCCACGGAGATCGTATTGCTGATCAGGAATACGGATACGGCAAGCAGTACGCCGATAATAACGGCAGACAGGGCTGAAACAACCTTGTTGATTCCCTTCAGTGCGGAAACAAGCGCATTCGCGTACTTCACCTCACGTACGCCGGGAAGCGACCTGATATACGCTACCATTTCCTGCTGGTCTTCAATATTATTCAAAAACACCTCGTAGCTGTCAGAGGTCGCGAGCGGATTGTCATCCGCAAAGGCTTCTGCCAGTTCCTCCGAACGGTCCCCGAAATAGTCCTTTTTAAACGAATCCCAGGCTTCCTCCGCAGTAATGTAGTTGATCTCCCGAATACCGCCCTTTTCGCGGATGGCATCCCCGATCGCTGATTTCTCCGCTTCTCCCGCATTTTCATCAAAGAAAACCGTTATACCCACCGTCGTTTCCGCATCCTCAACGATGTTCCGCACATTGCTGATAATGGAAAAAAACAGACAAAATAGAAAAATACAGGCCGCCACGGTTGCAATGGAGGCCAGTGAAAACAGGATATTTCTTCTGATATTGTTGAAGCCCTGCTTTGTACAGTATAGAAATGTGCTCAGTTTCACTTCTGTGCCTCCTCAAGTCTGCCGGGATTCTGGTGCCTGCGCGAAAGCCCTCTGCGCTTTTTTCCAAAAGCCGCTTCTTCCTGATGAAAATCGCGTACGGGCATCGGTCTGATTCCCTTCAGTCCGTGCTCGATATCATAGCCCTCCGGGCGCACATCACTGGTAATGTGCCCCTTTTCCATTGTTATAACGCGCTTTTTCATCTTTTCAACCATTTCTCTGGAATGGGTGATCACCACGACTGTCGTGCCGCGTCGGTTGATATCCTCAAGGAGACGCATGATCTCATGCGTATTCGCCTCATCAAGATTTCCCGTCGGCTCGTCAGCCAGGATCACGGAAGGATCGTTGATCAGCGCGCGCGCAATTGCAACGCGCTGCTGCTCGCCTCCCGAAAGCTGCTTCGGCAGGTTTTTATACTTTGCCGAAAGCCCTGTCAGCTGAAGCATCCGCGGTACATTTTCGCGTATCTCCCTTGCGGAAGCACCGATCACACGCTGTGCGAAAGCAATATTTTCAAATACATTTCTGTCGTTTAAAAGACGGAAATCCTGAAAGATCACGCCAAGCGTGCGGCGGTACTTCGGAATATCACGACGGCGCATCGTCCGGAGATCATGCCCGTTTACTTCGATACGCCCTTCCGTCGGCAAAAGCTCTCTTGTGATCATCCGGAAAAGTGTGGATTTTCCCGAGCCCGATTTTCCCACGATAAATACAAATTCACCGTCCCGGATCTCAAGGGAGATATCCCGCACCGCGCGGTTTCCTGTTTCATAGGTTTTACTGACGTCCTGCAGACTTATCATCACATTTTCCTTTAATAATCATTCTTTTCCATGTATTCCATATATTCCACGACCATAAGCGCGATCTTGAAGGTAATCGCGTCGTCAAACACGCGAAGATCGAGCCCGGTCATCTTCTGAAGCTTATCCAGTCTGTATACCAGCGTATTTCTGTGGATAAAAAGCTTTCTCGAGGTCTCGGAGACATTCAGATTGTTTTCGAAAAACTGTCGGATCGTCGCAAGCGTTTCCTCGTCAAATTCCTCCGGGGACTTCCCGTCAAAGATTTCCCGGATGAACATGCGGCACAGATTCATAGGCAGCTGGTATATGAGGCGGCCGATGCCAAGGTTATTGTATGCCACGATGCTGCTGCTTTCGTAAAAGATCTTTCCGACATCCAGCGCGAGCTTTGCCTCTTTATAGGATCTCGACACCTCCCGGATCTCTCCGATGATCGTGCCGTAAGCGATGCGCGCTTTTCCGCCCGCCTGCAAAATCGCGTTCCGAACCTCCTCCGCGCACTGTGCGAGCTCTGCATAGCCGTCCTCTGCCGACTTCACTTCCTTGATAATTACAATATTGTTCTCATCCACGGTCGTTACAAAATCCATCGGACGTCCGGCAAACACAGCCTTGATCGCCTCATGCACGGAGCTCTCACTGCCGCCGGTCTCAACCGTAAAGACTGCCCGCCGCGCATTTACATCGATATGCAGCTTCTTCGCGCGGTTATAGATGTCCACCAGAAGCAGATTGTCCAGCAGAAGATTTTTGATAAAGTTATCTTTATCGATCTTCTCCTTATATGCGACAACCAGTCCCTGAAGCTGAAACGCAAACAGGCGTGCAGCCATCGCGCGCTCGTCGCTTTCTCCGTCAACGGCTACGATGTACTCCGGTTCAAATTCGTCGCATACCTTATAAAACTGCATACCGGAAGACGCCTGATGCGTCAATTCCGATGCGGCAAACCCCTGGACCGCATTTTCACTCACATGCCGCATTCCTTCCGTGGCCGACAGAACCTTGCCGTCCGAATCACAAACTGCAAGCTCCGCGTGTACGATTTCGCGAAATCCGTCTACCGTCGACTGTAATATCTGGTTCGAAATCATAAATATCGCCTCCCCCGTGTGCAAAATTTATAAATCACATGATATATTTATCTATATTTTATACCATCATTCCATAAAATACAATATAAACCCGACAAAGCTAACAAATTATCCGTTTTTTTTTGTGCATTTTTTTGAGTTTATATTTATTTTAGAATTTCCGGCAAATTATATATTCTTTGTTCACTTCTCGTTCAAAATAGAACGGTATAGTGTTACATGTAAACGAACCACCGGTCTTCCGCAGACGGAAGACATTGTCAGCTATTTTGAATTATTTGGGGTTTTAACAACATGAATGTATTATTTTATCTGACGCCAAAGTGTGACTGCGCTTATCTGCAGGACGACGACACGCTGAGGCAGGCGCTGGAGAAAATGGAAAACCGGCGCTACTCGGCTATTCCCATGCTGGATCAGACAGGGCATTATGTAGGCACGATCACCGAAGGAGATCTGCTCTGGGGGATCAAGAACAAATACCATCTTGATCTCAGGGGTGCGGAGCATATCCCGATCACCGATATCGAGCGAAGGCGCGATTTTACACCGATCTCTATCCGTTCGGATATGGAGGACCTGAGCCGTATCGCCTTCAACCAGAACTTTGTCCCGGTGCTTGACGATGAGGGAAAATTTATCGGCATCGTCACCCGAAAGGACATCATGAAGTATTTCACCGATACGCTTGAACGCGCGGTCACAAAGGAACATGAAGAGGACGGCGCCTTTTATCGGGAAATGAGAAAATTTAAAGTTTAACTTCCGGCAGAGACGGAGGCGTTCGGCAAAAATGCCGGACGCCTCCCTTTCATTTTATCACAGTATAATATTCATATTTCATTCGATTAATCACAGAGATAAAAGCGCCGCAAGTTCATCTTCTTTCAGTTCCCGGTACGCGCCCGGAGAAAGCGTCTCGTCAAGCATAAGAGGTCCCATGGAAAGGCGCTTCAGATAAGTTACCTCACTTCCGCAGGCTTCCATCATCCGTTTGATCTGATGATATCTTCCCTCCCGGATCGAAATACGGATGCTCAAGGGGTTTCCCGGTTCTGTAAGCCGTATTTCACAGGGCAGTGTCGGCGTTTCATCCCCGATATCAACTCCGCCTTCAAGTCTCCTGATATCCTCATCGGAAAGTGGTGCCGAAAGCTCTGCATAATAGGTTTTCCATACGTGTTTTCTGGGCGACAGCAATCGGTGTGCAAGCGCTCCGTCATTCGTGATGAGCAGAAGCCCTTCCGTATCCTTATCCAGTCTGCCAACGGGGAAAAGATCATTCCGGCATTTTGTTTCGATCAGATCCACCACGCAGCGTGTATTCTTGTCACGCAGATCCGCTTTTGACGCGGAGATTACACCAGCCGGCTTATAAAGCATATAATACTCGAATGCCTTATACAAAACGGGTGCGCCGCAGAGCTCCACACGGTCTGTTTCCTCACTGATCCTGGCTCCGGCATCCTTCACCGGCATCCCGTTTACGGATACACTTCCTTTTGCGATCAGCTTTTTTACTTCACTTCTCGTCCCTGCCCCTGTTTCGCAGAGAAATTTATCAAGTCTCATTCTCTTTGCTTTCCGCTCCATCATATTTTTCTCCGGCTATCGGATCTTCTCTTTTTCCATTTTCCGGTTTTTGCAGCATGGAAAGCGGACGGATCGATACTTCTCCGGACGAAAGGACAATGCGTCCCTCTCCGGTCTCTACCTCAAGGTTTCCCGCATCATTGATTGCCGCCGCAAGACCAGTATGCCGTCCTAAGACATCGTCCCAGTAGATTTCCCTGCCAAGGATCAGTGATTTTCTCCGGTATTCATCCATCAGTTCCGGCTTGCCCAGTTCTCCAAATAGCTGAAAAAGCTCCGAAGCCACTGCCGCCACGATCTGATTTCTGGAAGCATGCACGGTATCGAGGGAAGCCGCAACCTTTCGCACTTCCTCGGGAAATACTGAAGCCTTCGTATCCACATTGATCCCGATTCCAACGATCACCGCCTCGAGCGTGCCGTTTTCAAAATCGCTGATTCCCTCGGAAAGAATCCCGCAGACCTTCCGGTCTCCGATCCAGATGTCATTGACCCATTTAATCCCAGGTGTTTCATCCGTAAACTGTTCAATTGCCCGGGTTACAGCTACGGCAGCCGCTACCGTGACCGGCAGAAAATCCGCCATTTTACCTCCTGCCTTCAGAATGAGCGTCATATAGATGCCGGTGTCTGCAGGCGAGAAAAAGCTGCGTCCAAGCCGTCCCCGTCCTGCCGTCTGTTCATTTGCAGCGATCAGCGCGCGTTTTACGCCCTTCTTTTCAAAAAAGCCGTCTGCAACCAGCCGTTTTGCGTAATTATTCGTCGAATCAATGACATCGAGCACTTCTACATAACAGTCGGAAAATGCCGTGTCCAGATACAATCTGATTCCCTCTTTTGTCATACAGTCACTGTCTTCCGTCAGGGTATAGCCTCTTTTTTTCTCAGATATAATACTATGCCCCTCTTCTTTGAGAGCGGCTGCCGCTTTCCAGACAGCCGCACGGCTTACGCCAAGTGCCTTTGCCAGCGCTTCCCCGGAAACTGCGTGTCCGCGGTTTTCTTCCAGTATTCTGATCAGTTCCGATTTGACAGACATTTTCTCTCCCACTGTAAACCACTTTAAATAAATCAGTTTACTAATTCAGATAATTATGTTAAAATGCGTTTGTTTATCGCTTGTTTATTATTTCACAAAAGGAGTTTCCGTTATGAAAACAAACCGTCTTGCACAAAACGCGCTGTTTGCCGCTCTTCTGGCAATTCTTTCCCAGTTTTCAATTCCGCTGGGACCGCTTCCGCTTTCCCTGGGAATCTTCGGTGCATTTCTGACAGGTCTCATGCTGCGTCCTTCAGATGCCGCGTACGCAGTCGGAATTTTTCTGCTGCTTGGCGCAGCAGGTGTTCCGGTATTTGCCGGTTTTAAAGGCGGTCTCTCCGTTCTTTCCGGCATGACAGGAGGATTTCTGATCGGTTATCTTCTGATCGCCTGTCTGACCGCATTTTCCGTGAGCAGATCAAAACATATGACTGCATATGCAAGAACAGCCGTCGTCCTTTGCTCGGAGCTTGCCGGTCTTGCCGCCTGCTATGCGCTCGGCACCGCATGGTTCATGCTTGTAAGCGGAAATCCGCTGCAGTCCGCGCTCTCTGCCTGCGTCATTCCGTTTATCCTGCCGGACTGCCTTAAGATCGTGCTTGCCTACGGCGCAGCGCTCCTTTTAAAACGGCGGCTTGCAAAAGCAGGTCTACTGCAGGCGGCATGACCGCCTGCTTTTCATTTTCTTGTATACTTTGTAAAACGGTAATGCAGCCCCTCGTATTCCAGTTCTTCCGAACATTCCGTCTGCTCCCATTCCGGAAGACTGTCAAGGTCCGGAAAACGGGTATCAGCCTCCCGCCTGCTGTCATTGATCGTCACGAGGCATTCCTCACAATACGGAAGCAATTCCTCATATACCCTGGCACCTCCGATCACCCATGCATTTTTCAGGCCTTCCTCTCCTGCCTCCTCCCGGATCGCAGAAAAAAGCTCTGCAATGCTTTTTACCGCGACCAGTTCCGTCGTTCCCGTTTCGTGTTTTTCTCCAGGCTTTCTTTTTGCAAGGAACGTGCGGCTTGCTTCCGGCAGCTTTTCCGGATCGGAGCAGATCACATAATTGAGCCTTCCCTTCAGGGGCTTTTCCTCCGGAAAACCAAGAAGAGTCTTACGACCCATGATTACGATGCCGTTCTTTGTCGTCTGCCGGAAAAACTTCATGTCCTCCGGAATATAAACGAGGAGATCTCCGTCGCAGCCGATCCCCCAGCTTTCATTTACATTTACGATTGCTTTCATAAGAATTCCTCACATAATATTTCCGATCACTACAGCCGCGATGATCGCCGGCAGCATGTTTGCGACCTTCAGTTTCTTCTCCCAGATCAGGTTTACTCCCACGCAGAAAATCAGCATGGAGCCCGTAAAAGAAAGATTGGAAAGCGCACGCTCCGTCATAAATGGCTGCAGAAGCCTCGCGCACAGCGTGATCGTTCCCTGAAACAGCGCAACGGGAACTGCGGAAAAAATGCATCCCTTTCCCATGGAGGCAGTCATCACACAGATGATGACGGCATCCAGCACGCCCTTAAGAAGCAGCGTAGAATAATCTCCATAGATCCCATCCTGTATCGCACCAACCACTGCCATGGCTCCGATGCAAACAGTCAGAGATGCCGTTACAAACGCGTCTACAAAGGTCCGGTCTCCCGCATTTCCCGTTTTCTGTCTGATCCATATACCAAACCGTCCGATGAGTCCCTCTATATCTGCGGCCTCTCCGAAAAGCGAGCCAACGGCAAAACTTATCACCATCATCATCGTGCCGCCTGAGGCGAGATTTCCATCCTGCAGGGAAAGCATCTTCTCCATCGTACCGCCAATTCCTACAAACATCACACAAAGCCCCATCGCCTTTGTCAGTGTTTCCTGAATGCGCGGTTTCATCATCCGTCTGCCAAAGAGACCGCATATTCCGCCTCCAATAATCAAAAGTACATTTAAAATCGTTCCAAGTAAAAACACAGCAGGCCTTCTCTCTAAAATCAAATTGCGATCGGAATATTTTTTATCTGTTCTCCATATCTGTAATCGGTAAGCTCCACATCCTCCGGCTTAAAATCATAAAAATTCTTCACGTCCGGATTCAGCGAGAATTTCGGTGCCGGATAGGCGGTTCTGCTAATCAGCTCTTCGATCAGCGGGACATGTCTGTCATAAATATGCGCATCGGCAATGACATGCACAAGTTCCCCCGCGATCATGCCGGAAACCTGTGCCATCATATGCACAAGCACGGCATACTGCACGACATTCCAGTTATTCGCCGCAAGCACATCGTTGGAGCGCTGATTGAGCACCGCATTCAGCACAAGCTTTCCGCTCTCCGGATCCTTCGTACAGTTAAATGTCATACTGTAAGCGCACGGATACAGATTCATCTCGTGCAGATCCTGGAAATTATAAATATTAGTCATAATTCTGCGGCTGTAAGGATTGTTTTTCAGATCCCAGAGCACACGGTCCACCATATCGAACATGCCTTCTTTATACACATGCTTCACGCCCATCTGATAACCGTAGGCCTTGCCGATGCTTCCGTCTTCATCCGCCCATTCATCCCAGATATGGCTTCCCAGATCATGAATGTTGTTCGACTTCTTCTGCCAGATCCAGAGAATCTCGTCTGTCGCGGACTTAAGCGCCGTTCTGCGCAGCGTGAGAATCGGGAACTCCTTTCTCAGATCATAGCGGTTTACAATGCCAAATCGCTTCAGCGTGTATGCCGGCGTACCATCCGGCCAGTGCGGGCGCACCTTTTCTCCCTGCGTATCCGTTCCATTGTCAATAATATCCCGGCACATGGCGCGGAATATATCATCAGCATAAGCCATTTCATTTCCCCTCTTTCGTGCTGTTTCCCGACGCATTCCGCGTCTTATTTTCGGATTTTCCGGATTTATTTCAGAAGCTTTTCAATCGCTTTTAAAAGCTTGTCAACATTTTCTTCCTTCGTTGCCCAGGACATACAGAAGCGCACCGCACTGTGTGTTTCATCCACACGTCCCCAGTACGCATAGGAATAATCCTTTGAGAGTTTTTTAAGCACCTTATCCGGCAATACCGGGAACTGCTGGTTCGTAAAGCTTTCCTGATACATCGGAACAGAAAGCGCCGAAAGTCCGTCCCTGAATTTTGCTGCCAGCCTGTCCGCATGGTCGGAAAGGCGGAAATACAGGCAGTCCTTCCCTTTTCCGTCAAACAGCACCTCAAACTGAATCCCGAGAATACGCCCCTTTGCCGTCATTCCTCCCCTTTGCTTTAAAATATAGCGGAACTCCTTTCTGAGCGCCGTGTTCCGGATCACCGCCGCTTCCCCGAGAAGTGCTCCCTGCTTGGTTCCGCCGATATAAAACGCGTCCGTCAGTCTGTAAATATCGGAAAGCTTCACATCGCATGCCTCCGACATCAGACCATAGCCAAGCCGCGCCCCGTCAAGATAGAGATACATGCCGTATCTGTCGCACACTTTTCTGAGCGCCCGGAGTTCCGACTTTGAATAGATGGTTCCGACCTCAGACGGAAAAGAAATAAAAACGACCTGGGGTTTTACCATATGTTCATGCGTATCATCCGCATAATGCGCTGCGGCATACGCTTCAACCTGCGCCGCCGTAATTTTTCCCTCTGTATTCGGAAGCGTAATAACCTTATGTCCGGTCGCCTCGATCGCCCCGCTCTCATGCACTGCAATATGACCGGTATCCGCCGCGATCACGCCTTCATGGCTGCGCAGCATGGAAGAAAGGAGTATCATATTGGTCTGCGTACCGCCTGCGATAAACTGCACATAGGCATCACTGTCCTTAACCTGTGCGCGGATCAGCTCCCTCGCGTGCTCACAGAAGCTGTCCTCACCATAGCCGATCTCCTGCTGCAGATTTGTCTCTGCCAGACGCTTAAGAATCTCCTCATGCGCGCCTTCAAGATAATCACAATTAAATAAGATCATTTTCCCTTCCTCCCTGACCGTCTGTCCCCCGTTTTCCGCAGTTTTGCAGCCGGGTCCGTTCTTTCAAAATTCCGTTTAACTATATCACATCCCGCCCCGTTTATAAATAACAAAAAAGGGAATGCCGCTGCACTCCCTTTCTTTCTGCACCAGAGAAGGCTCGAACTCCCAACCTTTCGGTCCGTAGCCGAACGCTCTATCCAATTGAGCTACTGGTGCATGGTCTTTTCAGACGCAAACAATATTATAACAGAATATCGTCCGTTGTCAATAAGCTTTTTAAATTTTATGTGCAGTCTGTTTTTCGTCTGTTATCCGCCTGTCCGGTCCGTCTGATATTCGCTGATCACAAGCTGCAATCTCCGAAAGCCATTATATTCATTGATTTCCGGGTAATATACGATATTACAGAGAGCCGCGGCAGAGAGCTCCTCCTTCATGCGGTCAGCTTCTCCGAACATAACCGCAGACATGGAATACCCGCTCCCGTCCGTCGCCCTGCATTTGAGCACATTCCGGTTTTTTCCGAGTACGGTAAGCCCCTCCAGACGCACGCCCTTTACCGCAAATACTGGCTTTTCATTTCCGTTTCCGAATGGTTCAAGCAGCGAAAGCTCTGAAACCAGCTTCCCGCTGATATAGGGAAGCGGCATCGCTGCATCGATCCACAGCGTTCCGACAAAATCCTCCTCCGTAAGAGAGCACTGGCGGTTGATCTCCCGCCGGAATGCATCGACATTTTCCCTGGGCAGACTTAATCCCGCAGCCATCGGGTGACCGCCGAACTTGCTCAGAAGCGCCGATACACCGCACAGTCCCTGGAACATATGGTACTTTTCAATCGAACGCCCGCTGCCCTTACAGCCTTCTTTCGCATCCGTGATGACAAAGCAGGGTTTTCCAAAGCGTTCCCGGATACGCCCCGCCACAATGCCCGCAAGAGACTCATGCAGATCGGGCAGATAGATTACAAGGACCGGATCTTTGGCATAAAGCTGCTCCGCCTGGTTGACAGCCTCCCTTACACCGGCTTCCGTCATATCCTTGCGTTCGTCATTCAGAAGGCGAAGATGCGCCGCCAGCTTTTCCGCTTCCTTTTCCGAATCTGAAAGGAACAGCCGGAGCGCCGCTTCTGCTGTCTCGAGGCGGCCGCCCGCATTGATACACGGTCCGATCACAAATCCGATATGATAAGCGCCTATTGGTTTTCCTGCAATTCCACAGGCTTCGATCAGCTTCCGAAGCCCCATATTGCGGCCGCCCGCATTGAGCTGCGTAAGGCCGTTTTTTACGATAATACGGTTTTCACCCCTGAGCTCCATGACATCGCCAACAGTCGCCACCGCGGCAAATTCCAGAAACGCCTGCCACTCCGCTTCCGGAATGCCGCACAGCTCATACAAAAGACCGATCAGCTTCCAGCCCACGACCGCACCGCAGATATTGTCTGTAGGATAACGGCTTTCCGCAAGCTTTGGATCCACGATCACATCAGCCGGAGGCAGAAGCTCTTTCTGCGCCTCTTCTTCGATCCTGACATCATGGTGATCTGTTATGATCACTGTAAGCCCGCGCTCTTTTGCAAAAGCAAGCTCTTCGATCGCGGCGATGCCGTTGTCGCAGGTAAGGATCGTATCCACGCCTTCGTCCGCAGCACGTTCGATAATCTGCCTGTTGATGCCGTAACCGTCCCGGATTCGTTCCGGAATCACATAGTCAATTACGGCACCGGAGGACAGCGCCCCGCAGACGCGTATCAATCCGCGGTACAGGATATAGGTCGCACACACACCGTCAATGTCGTAGTCTCCCACGATCCGGATATGGCGACCCTCCCGTATTTTCTGTATGACAAGCTCTGCAGCCTCCTCAATATGCGGAAGCAGCCTCCTGTCAAAGAGATCCTCAAGATTTCCTTTCAGATAACGGCGTATTTCCTCTTCTCCCGTTATATCGCGATTTCGTATAATACGGGCTGTTACCTGATCGATTCCGAATTTCTCCGATATCTTCTGAAAATCCGCCCGCTTGGCGTAGACCATCCACTTTTTCTTCATTCGCTTTGATTTCTATCCGTTCTGTTTATTTCTTCCGGCAATACTCCCCTGCCCGGTCTTCCAATATTAATACAATGAACAGATGAGTTCCGCGCACTTTTCCATGCCGAGCGTCCCGCTGTCCAGACAGATATGGTAATTATGCGGCGCTCCCCAGGTCATATCCGTATGATAGGTATAAAAGGCGCTTCTGCGCTTATCCTTGTCTCTCAGGCGCTTTTCCGGTGAAACATCGCTCTCCCCGTAAGCCTTGACGATATGTTCCGCACGTTTTTTCATATCAGCATAGATAAACACGCGCAGGCAGTCCGCCTTATCCCGGAGAATATAATCCGCACAGCGTCCAACGATAATACAGGATCCTTTTTCTGCAAGCTCCAGAATCACCTTGCGCTGCATCGTCCAGAGATGGTCCTCTGCTGTCGCCTGGCTGTAGCTGCCGATTCCCGAAAGGCTCCTTGCGATCAGCCGGTCAAATGAAAAATTTTCTCCGCAGTCCGCAACATATTCTTTTGCAAAACCGCTCTCCTCCGCTATCTTTGCCAGAAGCTCGCTGTCATAAACCGGAATGCCCAGCTTTTCTCCCACCATTTTTGCAATGCTGCGTCCGCCGCTTCCGAATTCTCTTCCGATTGTAATTACTCTGTTCATAACTTACCCCTCCATACCTTCTATCTTTTTTGCAAATGCCCGCCGGAACATATACAGCGTGCACAGCAATGTAAGCGTTTCCCCGATCAGGAATGTCCACCATACGATCGAAACATTTTCAGCGCCGCTGACTCTTTTTACAAGCAGCGCTGCTACCGGTAGAATAAACACCACCTGTCTGCCAAAGGAGATCAGCAGCGATTCGATTCCGCATTCGATTGCCTGAAATACCCCCTGAAACGCTATGCAGATGCCCGCAAATAAAAACCCTGCCGACACGATACGCACGCAGTCCACACACATCCTGTAGGTCGTTCCGGACAATGCGAAAAAGTCTGTTAACGGATTCGCAAGCAACTCGATCACAAGCGTTCCTAGTATCATCAGTCCTGCCGTAAACAGTATACCATACCGAATGCCTTCTTTGATTCGTTTTTTATTTTTCATACCAAAATTAAATGAAAGAATCGGCGTGATTGCATCCCTCATGCCGACTGCAGCAAATAAAATGAACTGCTGGATCTTACAGTACAGCCCGTAGACCGTCACCGCATTCTGTCCGACTGACGGAATTCCTCCGAGAATAATATTCAGTCCATAGGTCATGACTGTAAGCAGCGCCTGCGCAAGAATTGCCGGAAGCCCGATCGCATAAATTTCTTTCATAATTGCCCACTTCGGTTTCAAATAGATAAGTGCATTTTTTATTTCTTTATTTTTTGACACATGAAAGAAAAAGACGATCAGCGCAGAGGCAATCTGTCCGATCACCGTGGCATATGCTGCGCCTTTTACTCCCATTTCCGGAAAGCCCAGCCAGCCATAGATCAGGATCGGATCAAGGACAATATTGATGACGGCGCCAAGCACCTGTCCAACTGTTGAATAAACAGAACGGCCTGTCGCCTGCAGCATTTTTTCATAGATGGAAAAGAATACGATTCCGAAGGACAGACAGCAGCAGATGCGCAGATAATCGATTGCCATCAAAACAACGATCTCGCTGAGATTGCCGCTTGCATTCTGGGAATTGACGTAGGCCGGCACGCCGACAAGTCCAAACACAAAGAAAACCAATGAAATAATAATCCCCAGAAAAGCCGCGTTCCCGGACACCGTATTGGTCTTCGCCGCGTTTCCCTGCCCCATGGATTTTGACAAAAGTGCATTCGTTCCGACGCCTGTTCCGATTGCGACCGCGATCATGAGAAGCTGCACCGGAAATGCGAGCCCCAGAGCCGCGAGCGCTTCCTCACCTCTTTCACGCATGTTGGAAAGATAGGCGCTGTCGACAATATTATATGCCGCCTGCAGCATCATGGACAGCACAATTGGCAGTCCGACGCTTACCATAAGTTTTCCGACCGGCTCTGTTCCGAGCCGTCCGCTTCCTGTTTCCTGTTTCATTTTCTTTAACGCTCCTTTCAGGTTTCCTTATTTCTGCCGTGTTCTTCACGGCATAGAGGTATCCCCTTGCGGGGTTTCCTTATTTCTGCCGTGTTCTTCACGGCATAGTGGTATCCCCTTGCGCCCATTTCTGTTCGCATGAAAGCAGCTTCAAAGATTTCATCTGCCCACAAAAAAAGAAAGAGCACAAGGCCAAAGTTGGTCTTACACTCTTTCTGCGAGCAGCACACTATGATATTAATATAACAAATTTTAGACAGAATTTTCAAGTTATTTTTAAGCTGTTCCCATTCATAAATCGGTTTCGCTTTCGCTCTCCCGATTTATTCATGTCGGGCGTCCGCCCTATAGAAAAAGCCGCAGGGTCCGCTCTCTGCAAATAAATTTGCGAGAGCCTCCCCTGCGGCTTTTTCTGCACTTCAGACTGGTGTTACATGTGATCGACGATCTGTAACCAGGTGCGGAGTTCTTTTTCTTCTTCCGGACGTTTTTTGGTGAGCTGGGCGGCTGCTACGACCGGCAGCCATCCCTGCACATATTCCTTCTTTGTTCCGGTTTTCTCACAGAACAGATCCAGATATTTATCTGCGGTCGCCTTATCACTGAGCGCAAGGATCAGATAGGTACGGGCTACGTCCGCGGATGCGTTTCCCTTTGTCGCGTGTACCCAGTCGATGATATGCAGGTCACCTTCTTTGTCTACGATGATATTCGACGGACGGAAATCTCCATGACAGAGTTTTTCATGCTTCGGCATGCTTTCAAGTCTCGTCAGCAGTTCATACCGGGTTCCTTCATCGATTCCATTCAGCTCATTGATCTGGCGCTGCATTTTACTCTTAAGCTGCTCAAGCACCGGCGCCTTATAGGCCTGCACCCGTATCTGCAGCTCTACAAAACGCTTCAGATATTCATTTTTCTTCGAGGGGTTCTTTTTCATCAGCTCTTCCAGTGTATCTCCCTCGACATATTCCTTCGTGATGGTCCATTTTCCCTTATTGCAGCCAACGGAATACACCTTCGGAACAGAACTTCCGTAGATTTCCTCTATTCTTGCATTGACAAATGCTTCATGGAATACCTCATCCTTCGGAAATCCTTCCGCAAACTCCTTCAGAACTTTATCCCCGTCTCTGTAAATTGTTCTGGACGCATTTTTTGACAGCTGTTCCTTTGCCATTTTTATCTCCTTCTCCTGCCTGGCAGGTTCAATCAAGCTCCCGGGCTCACAGCCCCTGCATTCATCCGCTCATCGCGAATAACCGATTATTCCTCTTCGCTCATCTCCTGATACGGCTTTCCATAGTAAGCCATGAGATACATTGCCTTGATCTCGCTCATCAGTGGATATCTCGGGTTCGCGCCCGTGCACTGGTCATCAAATGCATTTTCCGTCATTTCATCAAGGGTCTTCAGGAATTCCTTTTCATCAATATTATAGTCCCTGATGCTGTCCTTGATGCCGATCGCATGCTTAAGCTCTGTCAGCTTGTCAAGGAACTTCGCAAATACTTCCTTATCGTTCTTTCCGGTCACGCCGCAGGCACGTGCAGCCTCAGCATAGCGCTCCAGTGTATGCGGATACTCATACTGCGGGAAGGTGCCCATCTTCACCGGCTTCTCATACGCATTGTACTGCAGAACATAATTGATAAGAAGTGCGTTCGCAATACCATGCGGGATGTGATGATATGCGCCGAGCTTATGCGCCATGGAATGGCAGATCCCGAGGAATGCATTTGCGAATGCCATACCGGCGAGCGTAGACGCATTTGCCATGTGGTCTCTTGCCTCCACATTGCTGCCGTCCTCATAGGCGGTCGGAAGATATTTGAAGATCGTCTGCATCGCCTTGATCGCAAGGCCATCCGTATAATCCGTCGCAAGCATGGATGCGTATGCCTCCAGCGCATGTGTCATGGCATCGATACCGGAAGCGCTCGTAAGACCTTTCGGCTGGGTCATCATATTGTCCGTGTCGATGATCGCCATGTTCGGCATGAGTTCATAGTCCGTGATCGGATATTTTACACCGGTCTTCTCATCCGTGATGACCGCAAACGGCGTTACCTCAGAACCGGTACCGGAAGAGGTCGGGATCGCGATAAAGTAACACTTCTCGCCCATCTTCGGGAAGGTATAGACCTTCTTTCTGATATCGATATAGCGCATTGCCATATCCGAGAAAACTGCATCCGGATGCTCATAAAGAAGCCACATGATCTTGCCGGCATCCATTGCGGAACCGCCGCCGAAAGCGATCATGCAGTCCGGCTTGAAGCTTTCCATCACCTTTACGCCGGCTCTGGTATTGGCAAGCGTCGGATCCGGCTGTACGTCGGAAAATACCGTATACTGAATGCCCATTTCAGCAAGTTTATCCTCGATCGGCTTGGTATATCCGTTCTCAAAGAGGAAGCGGTCCGTTACAACAAAACACTTTTTCTTTCCATAATAGGTCTTAAGTTCATCCAGCGCAACCGGCATGGAACCCTTCTTGAAATACACCTTCTGCGGTGTCTTGAACCAAAGCATGTTTTCTCTCCTCTCCGCAACCTTCTTATAATTCAGCAGGTTCTTGATCCCTACGTTATCTGAAACGGAGTTTCCGCCCCAGGAGCCGCAGCCGAGCGTCAGTGACGGTGCGAGCTTAAAGTTGTAGAGATCACCGATACCGCCGTGGGAAGAAGGTGTGTTGATGAGGATACGGCAGGTCTTCATCGCCTCATAGTGCTTCTGTATCTTTTCCGTTTCATTGATATTCACATAGAGAGAAGCGGTATGTCCGTAACCACCGTCTGCTACCAGACGCTCTGCCTTTGCGATCGCCTCATCAAAGGTTTTTGCCTCATACATGGCAAGCACCGGAGAAAGCTTCTCATGCGCAAATTCCTCAGAAGGCTCAACAGACGTTACTTCGCCGATCAGGACCTTGGTCGCCTTCGGCACCTTTACGCCTGCAAGCTCCGCGATCGTATAAGCAGACTGGCCGACGATCTTTGCGTTAAGAGAACCATTGATGAGAATGGTCTTTCTCACCTTATCGAGCTCCGCGCCCTTCAGGAAGTAGCAGCCGCGCTTTTCAAATTCCGCTCTGACCGCCTTGTAGACCGGTGAAAGCACGGTAACGGACTGCTCGGAAGCGCAGATCATGCCGTTGTCAAAGGTCTTGGAATGGATAATAGAGCTCACTGCCATCTGAATATCCGCTGTTTCATCTATGATAACAGGCGTGTTACCTGCTCCTACACCGAGTGCCGGCTTTCCGGAAGAATAAGCCGCGTGTACCATGCCCGGACCTCCGGTAGCAAGAATGCAGTCCGCTTCCTTCATGACCTCTCCGGTCATCTCAAGTGTCGGAACGTCGATCCATCCTATAATGTCCTCAGGCGCTCCTGCCTTCACTGCCGCGTCAAGTACGATTTTTGCCGCAGCGATCGTACTGTTTTTTGCGCGCGGATGCGGGGAAATGATGATCGCATTTCTGGTCTTCAGCGCGATCAGAGTCTTGAAAATGGCGGTAGAGGTCGGATTGGTCGTAGGAATCACTGCCGCGATCAGGCCAAGCGGCTCAGCTACCACCTTGTAGCCGAATGCCTTGTCCTCTTCGATCACACCGCAGGTCTTTTCATTTTTGTATTTATTGTAGATGTACTCAGCCGCATAGTTATTCTTGATAACCTTATCTTCAACAATTCCCATGCCGGTCTCTTCCACTGCCATCTTTGCAAGCGGAATCCGCTGCTCATTTGCCGCGATCGCAGCCGCCCGGAAGATCGCGTCTACCTGCTCCTGCGTATAGCCGGCATAAACCTGCTGCGCCTTACGCATGAGCGCCATTTTTTCCTGCAGCGCTTCCATGCTGTCGATCAATTTGATTGTTTCTGCCATTTCATTTCCCTCCGTTATAAACGCTTCTGTTTGCCCTGAATCTGACTGATTTCCTGCTCCCGTCCTGCTGTATAACTTTTCTTTGCGGGAGAATTTGTTATTTTTTTAACAATTCTCCTATATCATAGCAGATTGTTATTTTATTGTCAATCTTTGGCGGTATCTTTTTTTCTTTTTTCTTTTGTATTTCCACTGTATCCGAAATGACAAAACCACGTACGGAGCGCTTCCTCCATACGTGGTTCTGCCTTATTTTTTCACACATTTATAGTATACTGCCGTACTGCTTCCTTTTCCTTTGCCCCGTGCTGTTTTCAGGGCATATTTCTTCGGATATGCCTTCAGAAAATCACTGAGCTTCGTATATCCGTAAAGCGCAGGCGTAAAGTCAGGCTTTGCGCGCTTGATATAATTGCCCGAGGTCGCGATATTCACATAGCCGTCCTCGTCCTGATAGCGGTCATAAGCGATACGCAGCAGCTTATGGACCTCATTCAGCTCATGCCGCTTTCGCTTCGCTTCACCTTTATCTGATGCAGTCGTGCCTGCACTGTTTACGGCACAAAGTTCAGCGGCATCAGCCGCCTCTTCCGCAGCGGCATCTTCAGCCGTCTCTCTGTCTTCCATTGAAACAAAGTCCAGCAGCAAAAAGTCATCACAGGCATTGCGGAACGCCTCCGGCGTCTTGCTTTCACCAACTCCGATGATATACGCTCCCGATTCACGCAGTCGGATCGCAAGCGGCGTAAAATCACTGTCGCTTGAGACAAGCGCAAACGCATCATACATCTCTGAATGCAGCAGATCCATGGCATCGATCACCATGGCAATATCCGTCGTATTTTTTCCTGATACGTAATCAAACTGCTGCTCCGTCTTAATTGCAAGGCGCTTGACCTCTTCCTCCCAGTTCTTTAATGACTGCTTTTTCCAGTTTCCGTAAGCCTTTTTAACCACAATGCGTCCATAGGTCGTAAGCTCATGAAACACGCCTTCCATCTTCGAAAGCTGTGTATTGTCGGCATCGATCAGGACTGCCATCTTCTGTGAATTATCCATTCTGTCTCCCTTATCTGTGATAGTCTCTCGCTCCAAAAACAGCTGTTCCGATGCGCACCATCGTGGCGCCTTCCCGTACGGCAGGAATATAATCGCCGCTCATACCCATGGAAAGCTCCGTAAGCGGTTTTGTTCCCGTTTCTCTGAAAATGCCATCCGCATCCGCTGCGATCATCTCATTAACTGCTTCGAGTAATTTCCGCATCGCCGCAAAATAAGGCGCATTCTCCTCAGGCTCCTCCGTGATCGGTGCAGAGGTCATAAGACCCCTGATGCATATATGCGGACAGCACTCTGCGATTTCCCGCACCGCCGCCGTAACCTCAGCCGCCCGGAACCCAAACTTACTCTCTTCTTCGGCAATATTTACTTCCAGAAGGATCTGCACGCGCTCTATAGCGCGCTTTGCCGCCTGTTTTTCAATTTCCTGCGCAAGACGCAGACTGTCAACCGAATGGATCATATATGCCTTATCGATGATTTTCCCGACCTTATTCGTCTGCAGATGCCCGATAAAATGGATCCTGGCATCATCCGGAAGCTCCGGCGCTTTTTCAAGCACCTCCTGCACATAGTTCTCTCCGAACTCCTTCTGTCCTGCAGAATATGCCTCAAGCATATCGGAGACCGGCTTTGTTTTGCTGACCGCGATCAGACGTACCGCCTCCGGCGCTCTTCCCGCAGAAAGCGCGGCGCTTTCAATTTCCTCCCTGATGCGTAGCACATTAGCTGCGATCTTCATAAATGCCTCCCTCTCCTGCGCTGCCGAGATATCTCATTACAGCACGCTGCACCTCCGGAACCCTGGCAGCCTCTTCTGCAAAATAAAGCAGATTATCCTGCGCCTCACATGCCCGCTCCTGTGTAAGTTCATCGTAATCGATGCCAAGCATGCCGCAGAATTCTCTCCCCGTGAGGACCTCCTCCGGCGTAAACTTCTGTTTTAGTCCGGCACATATTCTGGCGCTGTCATTCTGATTAAAGCAGCAGATATAGAATTTTACGGAAAACGGGATTCTCGGTCCGAGAAAAACGGCATAATCCTTCAGATTGTCATGTTCTGCAGATGATTTCTTCGTGTCAAACTCATCCCCGTCTTTCAGCTCCACGATATTGCAGGTTCTCGGATCCTCCTCATCGTCTGACAGAACAAATACCAGAAAATCCGGTTCATGCCCTTTATACTGGCATTTTTCACTTTTCTTCAGGCTCTTTTTGCCGCAAAGATATACCCCGTTTTCCACACGTCCAAGATTGCTGTCCCGGATAAACCGATCCAGATCATCAATTGTATGTGCCGCACTGCTGTAAATCAGCTTTTCCAGTTCCGTTCCGTTTGAGATGACTGTTGACTGCACCTTCTGCATCAGAACCGCCAGCACGGCATTGTTAAGCACCCGGTCATACCCGCCGCTGCTGTTTTTTGGTTTTGCATTTCTGATCTTTGCCATTCCCCGCTCCTTTTTATGCGTCTTCCCCGAACGCAATGTCACCGCCGATAAAGTTTCTGCCAAGCTCTCTGCAGCAGGTAAATACCGAATATCCGCCTGCAGCCGGATCACATACAAAATCCCCTTCCTTTGTCGTGGCAAGTATCAACTGCTTCTGCAGCTCCGGAGGCTTTGAATGCGGATGTATTTTCTCCGTTTTCTCTCTCCAGACATCCGGTATCGTATGCAGGTTCCACACGCCCTTGGCCCTGACCGGTTTTTTCTGAAGGATCACACAGTACTCGGATCTCCGCCTCGTCCGATACCCCATGCCGATCCGTTCTTTATCCCAGGTGATCAGATCGACAAGCTGCAGTTCTGTACGTTCCGAAAACCATGGCAGCACACCTGTACACAAATGAAACTTATCCACCCAGAGAAACAGATGACCGGAGGGTCTCAGCACCCGGTTCAGCTCTTCAATAAAATCACCTATCACAGCTTCATCCATCTGCTGCAGGCTGCTGCGTGCTTTTCCACGCTGCTTTCCTTCGTTTCCGTAATCGAGCTTATCCAGCACGCCCCTGTACTGCGGATCAAAGAACGCCGCCGCAATGCTTCCCGCCCGGATCGAACGAAGCAATCCGAGGCCATCTGCCCTGTTTTTATAATTCGATCTGTATTCGGATGATACTTCTGTTATATCCGGATGATCAACTATAAGCTCCGCCATATTTTTATTTCCAATCTTTCTTTCATGTTTTCCCGTATACGCCTTTATATCCGCGCATCGGTTTAAAAAAGCCTCTCCGGTTTTCCGAAAAGGCTTTCAAATTATCGTTATATGGTCTTCCGATGCATAAATCCTGCCCGGCCGTCCCTTTTTACTTTCTGTTCTTCAGGAAATCCGGAATGTTGATCGTCATTTCCTTGTTTACCTGCGGACGGAACGGAACCGAACTGTCAGGTTTCGGCTGCTCTGTCTGCTGCGGCTTCGCACCATATCCGAATCCGAGCTGCGGTCCGTCATTTCTCGCCGGAGCCGCCGGTCCGCCAAATCCGAACTTCAGTCCGTCCTGCTTCGGTGCCTGCGTGCCGAAAGAGGTCTGCGGCCTGTTCTGTCCATAGCCAAAGCTGCCCTGTCCGAACGTCTGCTGTGCCTTCGGTTTTGCCGGTTCAGCCTGAGCTGCTTCTACAATACCTGTTGCAATGACAGTGATCGTGCACTCATCCTGTGCCTTATCATCATAGATCGCACCGAAGATGATGTTTGCGCTGTCTCCTGCAAGCTCCTCAACATAGCTTGCTGCCTCATTTGCCTCGATCAGGGAAATATCACCTGATACGTTGATGATAACATCGGACGCGCCCTCGATAGATGTATCCAGAAGCGGAGAAGCAACAGCCTGCTTAACAGCTTCAAGCGCCTTGTCATCGCCCTTTGACTTGCCGATGCCGATGTGAGCGATTCCCTTATCCTTCATGACGGTCTGCACATCAGCAAAGTCAAGATTGATGAGTCCCGGAACGTTGATCAGGTCCGTGATGCCGGTTACTGCCTGCAGCAGTACCTCATCCGCCTTCTTAAGCGCTTCCGGCATCGTCGTACGACGATCTACCAGCTCAAGCAGCTTGTCATTCGGGATCACAATGAGTGAATCAACATTTTCCTTGAGATTTTCAATTCCGTTGATCGCGTTCTGCATACGCTGCTTCGCCTCAAAACGGAACGGCTTTGTAACAATGCCGACCGTGAGGATTCCCATGTCCTTTGCGATCTTTGCAAGCACCGGAGCCGCACCGGTACCGGTACCGCCGCCCATGCCGCAGGTGATGAACACCATATCCGCTCCCTTAAATGCCTGCTGCACTTCCTCGGAGCTCTCCTGCGCAGCCTTTTCACCGATCTCCGGCTTTGCGCCCGCCCCAAGTCCCTTGGTGAGCTTTTCGCCGATCTGCATAGCCGTTGCAGCCTTGCAGTACTGAAGCGCCTGCTTATCCGTATTAACCCCGATAAACTCAACGCCTGCCACATTTTCATCGACCATGCGGTTTACCGCGTTGTTGCCTGCGCCGCCGACTCCGACAACAATAATCCGTGCGGCTGCTTCTGACTCGGGAATTTTTATCTCTAACATCTCAAATGACCGTCCTTCCTGCTTACTCTTTAACAGTATAAATATAACCCTTCAGGGCTTTTTTATCAAGTACTTTTGCTTTTTAAAGCTTACAAAATCTTTAAAAAAAGCGGCTCAGGTCCCCGTTTTTTTTCGGAACGTGCTGACATGCGCCCCGCTTCCATCCTGATACTCTGAAA
Organism: Eubacteriales bacterium; assembly: GCA_030524135.1. GTDB lineage: Bacteria > Bacillota > Clostridia > Lachnospirales > Lachnospiraceae > Avilachnospira. The sequence goes on along the minus strand of JAUNHA010000012.1, from coordinate 10,458 downwards.
GATCGAGCGTACCGGCAAGTCCCTCCAGCTTCGGCAGCATGTCATTCAGGGCCGAAAGCTTGACATCCGTGTCCCTTCCGGAGCCCAGATCCACCTCGATCTCTCCGCCTGAAAGCACAAGCCGGACATTATGATTCGCATCAAACTCCAGCTTCTCACAGGCAATGCCGTAGTACGCCAGCTGCTGCGTGATATTCATGATCTCATTGAACAGCCCTGTTTCACTGACCGGAAGCACCCTGTTCAGCACAATGTGTCCGAACCTGAGACCCGCCACTTCCGGTACGCCCGCAAGCCTTTCCTGAGAGCTTTCAACGATCACGCCGTCCTTATCGAAGTACATATTGCTGCTCATGAAACGGACAAATCCGACGACGCTCTTTTCATAGATCACGAGATCGCAGGAAAACGGTCCCGTAATCTGGATATCATAATCCTCTACAAACGGAAGCTCCCTGTGGGGTCTCACTCTGTCGCGCACAAAACAAAATACGGTGTTCCGGTCCCAGAAACCAGGGAAGATCATCTCCTCCACCTCAGCCGCAGTATAGCGGCTGTTTCCCTTGACCGTAATATTTGTCAGGCGCAGGCTCACCAGCAGCACCAGCACGAGGAGGATCACCATCAGGCAAAGCCATTTTCCCAGGCTTCTGCGTTCATATTCTCCCAACTGCCTCCTCCTCTCTTTCATGTTCCGAACGGTTTTCAGCCGAAAACCGTTTTATTCATCCGCTATTCCAGTCGTATCTGGTTGGATACGCTGAGTGCAATACCGATCTCCCCGAGCGTAAAGATGACCGCTGAACCTCCGTAGCTCACGAAGGGAAGCGTTACGCCCGTATTCGGGATCACGTTTGTAACAACCGCAATATTCAGAATGACCTGCAGGCTGATATGTGCCAGTACACCCACGCAAAGCATGGAACCGAACAGATCCGGCGCATTGATCGCGATCAGTGCAAGCCTCCATATAATGATTATAAATAAGAATATAACCAAAAGAGCTCCGATCAATCCAAGTTCTTCGCATATAATCGAAAAAATCATATCATTCTGGGCCTCCGGAAGCTTACCAAACTTCTGAATGCTTTCTCCAAGGCCCTGCCCGGTAATACCGCCGGAACCGATCGCATAGATTCCCTGAAGGGTCTGATAGGCATCGGTGGAGAACCGCTCCGGCATCGCCCAGGCGAGTACGCGGCGAAGCTGATAGCTGGTGGATGTCGTGATATTATTTGCGAGCACCCACTTTTCGATCAGCGGCTTTGTAAAGAGCAGCGCCGCCGCCGCGCATGAAGCGCCTGCTACAAAAAACCACCACATACGGCAGCTCACAAACAGCATAACCGCCGTAATACCGGCGATGATCAGCCCCGAACTCAGGTTTGCCTGTCCGACCAGAATAAACGGCAGGAACGCGACCGCGATGCACGGCCATGCGAACTTCCACTTATTAATATAGTAGCCGCGCTGAGCGATCATCGATGCAAGCATGATGATCAGTCCCACCTTTGCCATCTCTGTCGGCTGGAACTGGACACCTGCGATCCTGATCCACCGCGCCTGTCCGTGCGAGGCAACACCCATGATGATAACGCCGATCAGCAGCGCAATCGAACCCCAGAACACAGGATACTTGATCCATTTTTTTTCAAGCAGATGATAATCAAACTTTGAAGCGGTGATCGCCACCACCAGCCCCGCGCCCGCAATCGCGAGCTGACGCCTGAAGTAGTAGGTCGAATCGCCTTTATAGCGAAGCGCCGCCGTATACTGCGAACTCGAGTAGATCATCAGCAGACCGAAAGCCGTAATAAACAGAACGGCTGCCAGCAGATTAAAGTCATAAAACCGCTTCGCCTTCTTTTTTTTCTCTACAGGCTGTGCAGGCGGCGTATTCCTGACACGCTGCACCTGCTGTCCGTGCTTTAAAGGCTGCACCTTCCTGCGCTGCTCCGGCTTGTGTTTTTTCTGTTGCTGTCCTCCGGGCAGTGCCGCGACCGCAGCTCTGTTCTGTTGTTCTGCTTTTCTTACTCCCATTGCAATCTGTTATCCTTACTTCCTGGCACTCTGCATGTCCCGGCTCCGGTCCGTTCAATCCTTACAGTGCGTTTACACAATCCTTGAAGATTCTTCCGCGCTGCTCATAGTTGTCGAACATTCCCCAGCTCGCGCAGGCAGGGCTCAGCAGCACATAATCCCCGACATCCGCATACGATGCCGCCGCTTTGACGGCTTCATCCATATCCTCGGCATACATAATTTCCGTAAAGCCGTATTTTCTGCAGCATTCGGAAATCTTATCCCTCGTCTGTCCAAGCAGCACAAGATGCTTTACCTTTCCCGCAAACAGCTTCACCCAGTCGTCATACTCCGAATGCTTGTCATAGCCGCCGCCAATCAGAATGGTCGGTCCCGGCATCGCCTTAAGCGCCTGTATTGCCGCATCCGGATTCGTTCCCTTCGAATCGTTATAATACTTCACACCGCAGCGCTCTCTTACAAATTCGATCCTGTGTTCCACCGCCTTAAATTCCTTTACGGCTTCAATGACCTTCAGAAGCGGCACGCCCATTTTCAGCCCAATGGCAATTGCAGCCATAACATTTTCATAATTGTGTTTGCCTAGCAGCTTCATTTCATGGACGTCGAGTACATGGGTCGTTGTCCCGTCCTCCTTCAGAAAGATGGCATCATCCTCCAGATACAGTCCCTCTTCCGGATGCTCAGCCGATGAAAACCAGATGATCTTTGCCTTTACTGCCCCGCTCTCTCCAAAGCGTCTCAGCGCAGGATCTCCATAGTTCAGAATCAGGTAATCCTCCTCTGTCTGGTTCAGCGTGATCGCTTCCTTGCAGCGGATGTAATTCTCCATCGTCCCGTGACGGTCCAGATGATCCGGTGTAATATTCAAAATTGCGGCGACCTCCGGATGAAAATCCAGAATCGTCTCAAGCATAAATGAGCTTACCTCAACCACGGTGGCCGAATCTTCTCTGGTATCCAGCGCTTCTTCTGTAAACGGTTCTCCGATATTACCTACCACATGAACATCTTCATACTTTTTTTTCAGGATCTCTCCCACAAGCGCGGTCGTCGTCGTCTTTCCGTTGGTTCCCGTGATCGCCGCAAGCTTTCCCTTGGATGCCTGGTAAGCGAGCTCCAGCTCTCCTATGATCGGAATCTTCATCTGGTCAAGCACGCTTACAAATTCTGCCGTAAGCGGAATGCCCGGGCTCATGATCGCAAGATTAACACCGCGGAGCTGCGCCTGAAATAATCTTCCCGTGATCAGCTCAATTGCATCGCCGGGCGCGAAATTCTGAAGCACCGCCGCAGTGTCAATCCCCTCATTACTATTATACAATACGACCTCTCCTCCCATGCGAAGCACCATCTTCGCAGCGGAAATGCCGCTCTTTCCTGTTCCTGCAACAAAAACTTTTTTATTATTTCTCATCGCTGTTTCCTCTCCACATTCTTATGACCGATCAGGCGATCATTCCCACTAATCCAAGCAGGGAAAGAAGAATGGTCACACCTGTAAATACGCCGACGATTCTCGTTTCAGAATTACCCAGAAGTTCAAAATGGTGATGGATCGGCGCCATTTTGAAAAAGCGCTTTCCATGTGTTTTCTTAAAATAAGCCACCTGGATAATGACCGAAATAACCTCTATCATATAGATAAATCCCACGATCGGGATATACAGCGTGAGGCCCGAAACCACTGCCGCTCCCGCGATAAATCCGCCAAGCGCAAGCGATCCCGTATCTCCCATAAACACCTTTGCCGGATACAGATTGTAGATCAGAAAGCCGAGGAGCGCTCCGATCACGGCAGCCGCAACGATCGACATGCCGGAAGAAAGAAGCAGTCCGCCTACGGCAAAAAAAGCAGCTGCAGCCGTCGTTACCGAAGAGCACAGTCCGTCAAGACCATCCGTAAAATTGACACCGTTATCCGTTCCGAGCACCACAAACAGTACAAACGGAACGAAGATCCAGAACGGAAGCGTGAGCACAGGCGCATTCGCACCCACCCCTAAAAACGGGATATAGATCGAGCCGCCGTTCCCCGAATATCGGTATACGAGCACTGCAAATACGAGCGTCAGCACTAGCTGCAGCAATAGCTTCTGCTTTGGATTAAGTCCCTCGGACTGGTGCTTTTTGATTTTCAGAAAATCATCGGCAAATCCGATCAGTCCGAAGCCTGCCGTAAGCAGCAGCACGAGCAGCGTATCCGTATCAAATCCGCTGCGCAGCATAAAGATCAGCACTGTCAGCACGATCGAGATCAGAAACATGATGCCGCCCATTGTCGGCGTTCCCTGTTTCTTAAGATGTGCCCTGGGACCATCGTCACGTACTTCCTGTCCAAACTTCATGCGGTGCAGGAGCGGAATGAAATGCGGTCCCATAAGCGCCGTCAGGATAAATGAAGTAAATACGGCGATCACACACTCAATGATCATTTTACTCTGCATGCTGTCTGTCATTTTGTTCCAACTCCTTTGTTTCTCTTAACTTCTCTTTATTTCTCTTTATTTCCCGCTCCAGCTGTATATACTTCGCTGTTGTAAAAGCATAGCGGCTTCGTCTGTTATTGAGTTTCTTCTGTTTCAGAGGCTTCCGTCTGTGCTGCAGCAAGGCTTTCCGCCGCGGCCTCATCCGCAAGCGAGCTTTCCTGCGACACCATTCCTGCCGGAAGCTCATCCGGGAGCTCTCCGCCCGAGGTGTCATCTCCCTGAATAAACTCATCCGTTGCCGGCGCTGCCGTCGTGGCATTTTCGATCGGATTTCCTGCCGAATCAGTCTGTGCTTCCGTCGAAACCGGTGTGCCGTCGGCATTGGTCTCCGCCTCTGTCCCGTCCGTTCCTGCCGCCTGCGATCCCATAACAGTCTGTGCATCGCCTTCACCGCCGTCCGGAAGAACAGCCGAAGGCGCTCTGTATTCAGAAGCATCCATGCCGTCCGGATACAGGTTCAGCGTCGGAAGCGTCTCTGCCATGATCTTCGAGAAGATCTGGGAAGCAAAGGAAGAATGTGCCTGTGCCTCTCCCGGAAGCGACGGCTGGTCAACGATCACATAGCAGACCACCTGCGGATCCTCCACCGGCGCAAAGCCGCAGAAGCTTACCAGATAATTCTTTGCCGCACGCGGAAGCTTCTGGGCCGTTCCCGTCTTTCCGCCGACATGATATCCTTCGACGCCCGCAGCCTTTCCGGTTCCGGTCTCCACCGTTTCAAACAGGGCTTCCTTTAAAAAGTTGCAGGTGCTCTGTGAGATCGTCTCTCTCACAAGTACCGGTGTCTTATCTTCCGTAACGGCTCCCTCGGAATTCAGGATCTGCTTTACAACATGCGGCTCATAATAATATCCTCCGTTCACTACGGAAGCATAGGCAGCCGCCATCTGAATCATCGTGCAGTTATAGTTCTGACCGAATGAGTTCGTTGCGAGCGAGGTTTTTCCCATATTCTCCGCATTGAATACGAGGTCCGTGGTATTGGCCTCTGCCGGCAGGTCGATTCCGGTATAGTCGCCGAAGCCGAAAATATGCTGATATTTCAGGAAGGTCTCATTTCCTTCCAGAAATGCGATATTCATCATAACAACGTTACAGGACTGTGTGATGCCGCCCGTGATATCCAGAAGTCCGTGACCGTTTCTGTTAACACAGTTGATCTGCCAGGTATGTACGCCGTCTGAAAGCTTGATATTGCCTTCACAGTTAAATGTGGTATGCGCGCTGATCAGTCCTTCCTCCATGGCGCCGCCAACAGTGAAGATCTTCTGGGTGGATCCCGGCTCAAAGGTATCGCTCACGCAGATATTTCTCCAGAGACGGTTCCATGCCACCTGTGTGCCGTAGGAAATGATCTCTGCCCGTTCAAAATGCTCCGGAACCTGTTCCTCCGTGATAGAAGGAGAATCCGGATTTTCCCTGCGGTATACACCGACCGCCTCCTTAAGGCCCAGCGCATACAGTTCTTCCTCCGTGTAGTCTCCGGTATCCCTGGGATTATTCAGATCAAACGAATTGGTGCTTGCCATGGCGAGCACCTCGCCGTTTTTCGGATTCAGCATCACACAGGCTGCGGAAAGCGAACCGATGTCTCCGTCCTTCCACTCCTTCAGATACTTTTCCACAATATTCTGCAGATTGGAATCGATCGTGAGCACAAGGCTGCTTCCATCCTCCGCCGGCTTGATCACGCGTTCCAGATTCGCCTCATCGTCCAGGTAACCGTACTCTCTTCCGTTCGTTCCGATCAGGCTGTCATTATAATACTGCTCCACGCCGCCGTTACCGGACGCACCGTCTCCTGATGCAAAGCCGATCACATTGCAGGCAAGCGCTCCATACGGATACTTTCTTCTGTACTCATCCTCAAACCAGACGCCTCTGATTCGTTTTTTCTGCTGATTCGGATCGTCGCTCGATTCGTATTCCTGTTTTTTCTGATCACAATACGCAAGAAAGCCCTGTCTCTGATCGTAGCTGATCTCCCTCAAATAACGGACATAGGAGGAATCCGGGCGTCCTTCTACCGCGGCGAGCACCTCACCCCTGTCCGCGCCGAAATATTCGGAGATCGCATCCACCGTCGTATTCACAACGTCATAGACCGCAGCCTGACCGCTGGAGGTATCTCCCTCCGCAGCAATCATCTGCTTCGGATCGATGATCAGATTATATACCTTTTCACTGTAGGCAAGCCGGTTTCCGTTTCTGTCAAAAATATCCCCCCGCTTGTAGGGAATCGTCTGGGAAACGTATTCGGACTGGCGCTGGGAAAGCACGATTTTATTGTAATTCTCACTGTTGTCGCGCTGAATCAGATAAATCCTCCCTGCCAAACCAAATAAAGCCAGCGCTACGGCACTGACCGTAATTACCAGCTTTTTCTGCATATATTGTGCAAAAGGCGCGGATCCTTTTCTCCGCGCCGTTTTTTCATCAGTTCTTCGGGATATTCTCATACTGTCTTACATACTCGCTTTCAGTCTTATCATAAGTGATTGTGTTGTCCTTGCCGGCATGGATCATGCCAAGCTCATTGACAGCGATATTGTATACATAGTTGAGATCCACTGAGGTGTCAATGCTCTGCTCCAGAGCATCATTTTCCGTGCGCATGTTTTCGAGTGTCGTCTCCAGCCTCTCAATATTATCCATATGTGCGTCGATCGACGCGGTAAGGCGCAGATAATTGTAGCAGATCACCAGCGTCGCGGCGATCGCAGCAGTCAAAAGAAGCAGAAACGGAAGATCGATGGAAAGCTCCGAACGTTCTGCTCTTCTTACATTACTCAGACTTCGCGTACTGCGATGCGCGTTTTCATGCTGTACCGCGCGTCTCTGAACCTGTACCTCAGTCTTTCTTACTGTATTTCCGTCTGCATAATAGGCATAAGCCGCACGGGAAGCAGCGCGGCCATTTCTGCCCGCCTGATACTGTATGGAATTGCTCCTGCTGCTGTTTCGTGCCATTTTATCCCTGCTTTCAACTAATTACTTTTTCAAATACGCGCAGCTTTGCGCTGTGTGCCCGCGGATTATCGCGAAGCTCCTCTTCTCCTGATACGACAGGTTTTCTTGTGACTACCCTGCCTCTGGATTTTCTTCCGCAGACGCATACCGGAAAGTCCGGCGGACAGATACACGGATTTTCCGCCGTGCGGAATGTGTTTTTCACGATTCTGTCTTCGAGACTGTGGAAGGTGATGATACAAAGTCTTCCGCCTGGAAGCAGAAGATCGATCAGACCGTCAATGGAATTCTTCAGAATATCCAGTTCCCTGTTTACCTCGATTCGGATCGCCTGAAACGTCCGTTTTGCCGGATGGCCGCCGCCCTCACGCATCTTCGCCGGTATCGCCTGTTTCACGATCTCCGCAAGCTCCGTCGTGGTTTCGACCGGTTTTTTCATCCGCTCCGCCGCTATATGCTTTGCGATATTCTTTGCGAATTTGTCTTCGCCGTAGTCTCTGATGATATGGTAGAGCTCTGTCTCCGTATAGGTATTTACCACGTCGTATGCAGATTTCTGATCTCTCTGATCCATCCGCATATCGAGAGGTGCCTCTTCCCTGTATGAGAACCCGCGCTGTGCTTCATCAAACTGATAAGAAGAAACGCCCAGATCCAGAAGCATGCCGTTTACGCCTTCGATACCGAGATTCCGGAGAATGCTCACCGTATCTTCATAATTTCCTCTGACAAGCGTTACCCTGTCCGCAAAGCCGGACAGCCGTTTTTCTGCCGCGCGGATAGCATCCGCGTCTCTGTCGATCCCGACGAGCCTGCCGCCTGCCGTGAGTCTCTCCGCAATGCCGAAGCTGTGTCCGCCGCCGCCAAGTGTTCCGTCCGCATAAATCCCGTCCGGCCTGATCGCAAGCGCTTCTATCGTTTCATCGTACAAAACTGATTTGTGTGCAAACATCAGATTCCAAGTCCTTCCAGATTCCCGCCGAGATCGCTCATCTCTTCTTCGGTAAGTTCATTTTCCGCAGCCCACTTGTCTCTGTTCCAGATTTCAATGCGGCTTCCGACGCCGATCAGTACGACATCCTTTTCCAGCGACGCTGCCTGGCGCAGCACCTGCGGAAGCAGGATACGCCCCATCTTGTCGAATTCGCAGTCCACGGCTCCGGAAAGCATATAACGGGAAAACTTTCTGGCATTTGCATTGGTAAGCGGTAAATTCTGAAGCTTTTCCTCGAGCTTTTCCCACTCGGGCATGGCATAGATGCTGAGGCAGCCGTCGAGACCTCTGGTAACAACAAAATGATCCCCCAGGCCCTCTCTGAGCTTTGCGGGAATGATCAGTCTGCCCTTGGTATCGATTGTGTGGTTATATTCGCCTTTGAACATCCACTTTCTCCACTTGTTTCCACCTGACACCACTTTGTGCCACTTTTTACCACTTCGCTCTTATTTTCATCTATTTAGAGACTAAAGTCAAGTGCTTTTCCCGCAATTCTTACTTTTTTTGGAATGAATTTTTACGCCTTTTTCCATTCGTCTCCGGTGACCTCTAGATATAGATTCAGCGCTCCATATCTTGTGTCAAAACATATCATTTTATTTTCGGGCACAAAAAAAGCACCGCGGTCTTCTGCGATGCTTTTCTGATTTCATCATTCAGTTCATTTTCAGGCATTTAGACGTTAAATCGGAACAAAATCGTATCGCCGTCCTGAACGACATACTCCTTGCCCTCAAGCCGTACAAGTCCCTTCTCCTTTGCTGCGGAGAGGGATCCGCAGTCTAAGAGCTCCTGATAGTTAATAACCTCCGCACGGATGAACCCGCGTTCAAAATCCGAATGAATCTTTCCGGCTGCCTGCGGCGCCTTGGTTCCCTTTTTGATCGTCCAGGCGCGGGTCTCCTTTTCACCTGCTGTAAGAAAGCTCATCAGTCCAAGCAGATCATAGCTTGCACGGATCAGCTTATCAAGACCGGATTCCGTAAGGCCGAGGGTCTCAAGATACTCTGCTTTTTCATCCTCGTCAAGCTCCGAGATCTCCTCTTCAATGCGCGCCGAGATCACGAACACGCCGCTGCCGCTCTCTTTCGCATATTCCCTTACAGCCTGTACATACTGATTGGAAGCGCCGTCATCCGCAAGATCCTCCTCACCAACGTTCGCCGCAAAGATCACCGGCTTCCAGGTCAGAAGAAACAGCGAATTTACAAATTTCTCCTCATCCTCATCTGAAAGCTCAAGCCCTCTTGCCGGTTTTCCCGCCTCCAGACGCTCCTTGATGCTCTTTAAGATCTCAAGCTCCTTCTTTGCTTCTTTGTCGTTATTGGCAAGCTTCGCCGTCTTTCCGATCCGCTTTTCAAGCATCTCGAGGTCGGAAAAGATCAGCTCCAGATTGATCGTCTCAATATCGCGGATCGGATCTACCGAGCCTTCCACGTGAATGACATTCGAATCCTCAAAACAGCGCACGACATGTATGATCGCATCGCATTCGCGGATGTTCGCGAGGAACTGGTTTCCAAGTCCCTCCCCCTTTGACGCACCCTTTACGAGACCTGCGATGTCCACAAACTCGATCACGGCAGGCGTGATCTTCTCCGAGTTATAAAGCGCTGCAAGCTTTGTAAGACGCTCATCCGGAACCGCTACAACGCCGACGTTCGGATCGATCGTGCAGAACGGATAATTCGCGGATTCCGCACCCGCCTTTGTAATCGAATTAAACAGAGTTGACTTTCCGACGTTCGGAAGCCCCACGATACCTAATTTCATTTCATCTTTACCTGTCCAGAAGCCCCCTCGTTATAAAACAGGAAGCTCTGCCTTTCTCATAATGAATCTGCTGTAATTATAAGTGATACAGCCCGTTTTTTCAATCCGAAGCGGGAAATCCATTCAGGATCACCCGGGAGTTTGACAGTTAGAAAAAGGGAAAACAGCGTATAAGCCGCAACAGGC
>JAUNHA010000057.1 GCA_030524135.1 Eubacteriales bacterium | reverse complement strand
TCTGATCACGGATATGATCTCCTCATCCCGAAGGCCGAGCTTTCTCGCCTCACAGATAACCTCCCTGATCTTTTCCTTTATCTCGTCGATCTTCAAATCTCTAAGCCTCTCATTCTCTGCAACAAAATTTCCCTTGCCCTTGATCGAATAAATATACCCCTGGCGTTCGAGCTCTCCGTAGGCCCGCTGAATCGTGTTGGGATTAATGCTGAGCTCTACCGCAAGCGCCCGCACGCTCGGCAGCTGCGCATTTTCCGGCAGGGCGCCGACCACCATGAGTTCCTTCAGCCTGTCCGTCACCTGTTCATAGATCGGCCGCTTGTCTTTAAAATTCAGACTGATCATGCTCCTCCTTATCCGCCCTGCAAAGGACACCGGTATCCGGCCTTCTCCGCAGGGCATCCATCTGTACTAAGTTTAATAGTACAGTAGCATCAGCCAGATCAAAAGTCAAAAGAATCCACCTTACGGCTGCCTTAATTCGCTTTCTTTCTATCCGTTCCGGCGGTATAATGTTCTAAGTTGAAGTCATCTGAAACGCAGGGATTTACAGGCCCTGTTTTTGATCTATAAGGAGCACGTTTATCTGTATGCTGTATTTCTCCCTGCTGCTTGCAGCGCTGTATTTTGCATATCTGATCTATGAAAAAAAGACAAATGACAAATGCCTTTCCTCCTTCCGCTATATCATCCACGTCAACGGGATCCGCGGAAAAACCGGCGTCTGCCGCCTGCTCGACGCGGCTTTTCGCGAAGCAGGTTTTCGCGTATTTACCAAAACGACCGGCAGCAAGCCTGCATATATCGATGTCAGCGGAACTGAGCGGGCTGTTTTCCGTACCGGTCCTTCCAACATCAAAGAGCAGCTCCGGATGATCCGGCGCGCGCACCGGCAGAAGGCGGAAGTACTGATTCTCGAATGCATGGCGGTAAAGCCCGCGCTCCAGGAATATGCGCAGACACACATCGTAAAAGGCAACTTTAATGTCATTACAAATGTGCGCTATGATCATATTTTTGAAATGGGCGAAAGCCTTCCGGAAATCGCCGAAAGCCTTTCCTCCACCATTCCGGAAAACGGAATCCTGTTCACTGCAGACCCGAACTTTTTTCCGGTATTTGAAGCAAAATGCCGGGAAAAGCATTCGGAAGCAGTCCTCTGCACGTCGTCTCCGGGCGAAACGCTTCCGGAAACGGATGCCAAAGCTATCACGGCACTTTCCGCCCGGATTCCGCGGGATAATCTTGCAATTGTCCTGGAAGCCGCAAAGCGCGCAGGCATTTCCTCCGCCAAAGCGCTTTCCGGCATTAAAAAATACTATCAATCCGATTTCGGATCCGGCAGATACTACAGACTTGAAAACGGCACGCCGTTTATCAACCTGTTTTCCGCAAATGATCCCCAGTCGAGCATGCTTGAGCTGGAGGCAGCTATTCAGGAATTATCTGAAACCGACCCCAAAACAGAACTGCCGCCTGTCTTTGTTTACAACCACAGACTGGACCGCCCCGACAGACTGCTTCTCTTCATCCGTCACTTTTTTCCCATGTACCCGGAAAGCAGAATCATCGTCATCGGGGAGGCGCGGGGCTTTGCCTGCCGCCTTTTGAAAAAGGCAGGCTTCCGGAATATCGTCTCTCTTTCCGACTGGCAGGCGCTCTTCTCTTTTCCTGCATCCATGCTGGTCGGGCTTGGAAATATAAAAGGACCTGCATCCATGCTGATCGATCGTCTGGATAAAGCAGGGGATAGGCACAAAGGAAATCTTTCATGAGTGAACTTGCGATTATTTCATTACTGGTCAGTCTGATCTTTTCGGATCTGCTCTCATTAAGTCCGGGCGGCATCATCGTTCCGTTTTATTTTGTACTCTATTTTGAGGATCCGGTAAAAATCGCTGCAACATACGTAACCGCGCTGCTTTCCGTAGGGATCATCCGCTTTTTGTCGCATTTTATGCTTCTTTACGGGCGCAGAAGATTTACGGCGTATATCGTGACCGGACTGCTGCTGAAAATGCTCTTTACCCACACCTATTTCGGCGGGGGATACATGTTTTTCCATCTCTCCATGACGATCGGCTATCTGGTACCCGGCATTCTCGGAGAAAACATGGAGCGGCAGGGCATCCTGAAAACCACCGCAGCGCTTACGGTTTCAGTCCTGCTCATCCGCATGATACAGCTTTTACTTACCTGACAGGTTCCTGCATGAGAAAAGAGTTTCAAAAATCACAGTCAAATAAACAGCTCATTCATCTTCTTTTAAGTATCTGCGTTCTCTTTGCAGGTCTTTTTCTCGTAACCATAAGCGGAGTCTCTGAACAGGCACCCGATTACAGCCTGAAATACGAGGCTTCCGAACGTACGGAAAAATGCTTTGCCGCGATCAGGGAAGCCCGCCTTGCCCGCGGCCTTCCCATCTCAAAGGAAACCGACGTCAATGAAACCGGTCTGATCGGATCCGACTATTCTTTTATTACGACAACGCTCGGCGATCTTCCCGCAAAGCGCACCACGACAAATCCGAACATGGCAGCCATCATCGTCGATATGATGGATCAGCTTTCCCTGACGGCGGGAGACCGGATCGCGGTCAACTGCTCCGGCTCCTTTCCGGCGCTCAACACCGCCGTCCTCTGCGCGGCGGACACGCTCGGCCTCGATCCCATCGTCATCTCTTCGTTCGGTGCCTCCTCTCATGGAGCAAACGATCCTGACTTTACCTGGCTCGATATGGAACACGAGCTTTACAGCCGCGGACTGATCGGACATAAGAGCAGTTACTTTTCGATCGGCGGGAATCTCGACATCGGAACGGAAATGCCGGACGAGATCGTGCAGTCGATCACAAAACGAATCGAAGGATACGGCTATCCTCTGATTTATGATGAGGATCTGAAGCACAATATTCTGTCCCGCTATGCGCTCTATAACAGCGGAAAACCGGTCAAATGCTTTATCAATGTCGGCGGCAACGACGCTTCCTTCGGAGACAGCATCGTCATGGTGCATGCGGCGGGCGGCATCCTCACCGAGCTCTCTGAGCATGACAATTCCACGGGGCTCGTACAGCTTTTCCTTGCTGACGATATTCCGGTCATTCACCTTTTAAATATCAAAAGCATTGCCGCAGATTATCAGATGCCTTTCGATCCCGTGCCGCTTCCTGATGTCGGGGAAGGCAGTGTTTATTATGAAACGCGTTATTCAAAACCGCTGATCTGCGTATTTCTTCTGATCAGCATCGTGCTTCTCAGCAGATTATATTTTGCGAAGAATAAAACGCTCCAATAAATTATGCGAATAAAATCAGAATACAAGCCAGCCGCCATACGGCCATTCCAATAAAAATAAGGGTACTGCGCATCATCTGTTTCATGATTTTGCAGTACCCTCATATTATTATTCAGTTGGATCAATCATAGAATATTCTGTCAGCAGACGCTGTAGCCGGATCGTGATAATACGGTCCGCAGCCGTTTGCAAGAATTTCCTCATAGCTCGGAATTCCTTCAAAAGCGATCACCTGATCAGGATGAACCATACCGTTTACTTCCATGATCTTTCTTGCCGTTTCCACATGTCTCGCAACACGCTTTTCGATCGGCCATCCGCTTTCATCGATCGGGGAGTACAGAAGCCCGTGCTCTCCCGCCTTCATAACGAAGCGGTCCTTACCGGACATCAGAAGCTCCTCGTCCGTGATACCTCTGATACGGTCAAGCAGCGGCTCTGCAACCTCTGCAAGATAGGACGCGGCATTGGAATAATCTCCAACCTCTCTGTGCGTCAGACCATGAAGTGCCTTCGGTGAGAAGTCCATGCTGAGCGGTACGTCAAAGGTCTGGGACGTAAGCATCATCGAAACCATTGCGCCGACGTCGGATGCCTTCTCGTGTACAACGATCATGTTCTCAACCGGATACTCAAGCTCTGCCTCGTGCAGATCAAGCGTCATATCGACATTTTCCTGCTTGATCACTTCCATCAGTGCATAGCAGGTACGCTCTGTCAAAAGACCGTCTGCCTTTCCGGGCCAGTTTCTGTTGGTATTCCGGATATCCATATAAGCGAGGTTCAGTCCGCTCGGATAATGGATGTATACCTCCGGATCCGGCCAGGAATCCAGCGGGCTTCCGATACGGTCTCCCATTCTCCACTTCTTCTCACCCCACGCCGTTTTCTGCGTAAAGTATCTCGGATATGCCTCACCATTTCTTGTCGTGAGCGATCCGCTCGTATTGACACGGGTCACGATAATGATCTTTCCCTGTGTTACCTTAAGGTTCTCCGCAAACATGTTGCAGACCATAACGCCCGTCGGCTCCTCCGGGTGGTTACTTCCCATGATCATCATCGTTCCGCCCGGAACGCCACTGTCATAGATGTAAATATTACAGTCGTTCACTGTTCCCTTTACGATATCCGAATAATCGCTCAGCTTTTTTACAACCGCCTGTTCGCTGACAACGACCGGCTCCTTATAAACTCTCTGTTCACGGAACAGATACCCTGCGATCCCTGTTGCCAAGAGAACGATGACAAGGGCAGCAGCTTTGATTCTGACTAACTTCTTCTCCATCTCTCCTCCTTTATTTCAGGCGCAGGATCCGCAATACGAACGGGATCATGATCAGACAATACAAAATCGCATCCTGCGGATTCTTTGACTTTACAAACACCCGGATGATCGCAATCAGGAAAAACAGGGCGATGACATAGTAAAGGCAGGTAATAATAAAATTAACAGTAACCAGCATTTGTCTCCCCTCCCTTATCCAATCAGTCCTGCAAACTGCTTATTGAAAATCATAACCAGCGTGCAAAGTGCCAGAATAAACAACATCGGTACCAGGGCTGTCTTTACAAAATCCTTGTAATAGTTTCCCTTGAAATCAAGCTCCATCACCGCAGCTTTTCCGACCACAGCCGTCGGCGGCAGGCAGTCACCGAGTGGAAGCATAACCGCCCAGGTAGAAAGGGAAACGATCGGATCATAGCCGAGCATGTTGAACAGCATGATCAGCGGAACACCGAAAAGCGGAGCTACCGCATACTGAAGCACGCCTTCCGCAACCGGCAGGATCAGCCAGAGCGTTGCGAAGATCACTGTGATCGGCAGCGTAACAACCGCCAGTGACAGAAGACCTCTCGCGCCGCTCAGCGTCATGATCTGGTTAAGCATGCCGACAACGATCATGATGCCGACAAGGCCGCGCAGATTGATTACGGTCGTCATTGCAACTTCCATAATATTGACGCGCTTCGGGCTTACGAGCAGTACAAGCACTGCGGAAAGCATGAAGATCAGCGGCATTCCGATGATCGGAAACTGGAACGGAATAACACGTCCGCCCGCGATCAGAAGTATCATGAGAATAAACGGAAGCGCTACTCTGATGCCATTCCATCCCTGCGGCGCTTCCGGAAGCATCTTAAGCGCTTCCTCGAGCGGCGGCATCTTGGCCTTTGCCGTCAGGTAGAAGGTTGCAAACAGCGCGCCGGCAATGGATAAAAATCCCAGCGGGATCGTGAAACCGACATACGGCATATTCGAGCCGGCTGCTGCGATCATTGCCCAGAGGTTGATCGGCGGGCAGGCAGCACTCATCGCTGCCAGAATGAAGATCAGCGCAATGCGCTTATTCTCCTCAACACCCATCGACATAAGAACCGCTCCAACAAGTCCTCCGACTGTCAGAACCGTAGTTGCGCCGGAGCCCGTTACCGCTCCCGGAACCAGCATTACGACCATCAGAAGCAGCATGCAGAGGTTCTTGTGTGCATGGAATTTTTTTACGATCAGGCGCACGAGATATGCTGCGCCTCCTGTCTCCTTGTAAAGCGCCATGAAAAAGGTCGCCGTCAGGAAAATCAGGCAGATATCAAAATAGGTCACTCCGCCTTCGACAATATGTCTGATTGCCTCCATAAACGGCAGCGGAGATCTCGGGTCTTCTCCCATCGGCACGATCACGTGTACGATCAGCGCGGCGATCGTTGCTGCAAACATGGAAAGCTCAGTCGATACCTTAAGCTTTTTTGCAAGCGCAAAGATCACGGCAATCGCGATCAGCACAATGAGAGAATGTTGAAACATCGTCATACTCTGTCCTCCAATACATGAATTCGGGACAGCCTGTTCCTTACCCTTCAGAATACAGCTTCCGGAGTTCCGGAACCTTCCCCCTTCTTTTCATGAAACAGGCTGTCTGATCCGATTTTTACTGCATGATGCTTCCTGCTGACAGGGCGTCCTTCACCTTGATCAGCGGCTTGTTATTCTCTTCCGCATACTTTGTGAACCAGCCATCGCTGTCACTTTCATCAATTACAAGGATCACGTCTGCTCCGCCCATAACCGCATCGATCGATGCCTGGTCAGAATTATCGGTACGTCTTGCCATACCCTCGATATGTGCGCCGACGATCGTAACGCCTGCTTCTCTCGCCTTGTCCATGACAGCCTCACAGCGCTTGATCTCAGCATCAACATCCGTTCCTGCTGCACCCATTCCCTTTCCGCTCGTTCCGGCGGTTACGATCAGGGTCTTAATGCCTGACGGATCAAAGGTATCCGCAGTCAGTGCATTGTCAGCCGTAGAGGTAACGCCTGCCTGAGCCGCTACCATGTTCAGCATAACTGCTCCCGGAGACTGTCCGCAGGAGGTGATGATAAACGGACCTGTGATCTTTCCTTCCTCAGAAGCCGTATCGGTTGCCGCTGCATCATTGCCTGCTGTCTCTGCCGCAGCTTCTGTCTCCGCCGCGGTAGTCGCCGCTTCAGTTGCCGCCGGCGCCTCAGTTGCTGCCGGAGCAGCCGTAGTCGCTGCCGTGCCGCCGCCTCCGCATGCGGTTGCCGCAAGGGATGCTGCCGTAATTATCATAGCTGCCAGTGTTCTTTTCTTCATGTTTCTCTTCTCCTGATAATTTTATTCTAAATATAATTTTATACCTTACTGTTTTTTCTTCGTTGCGAATACAATGCCGCCGCCCGCAATTGCTCCGACGATCGCCGCAATCACGATCGCCATCATGTTATTGCTCTGCTGTGCAGGCTCGGCTGCCGCTGCCGTTTCCACAGCTGTAGTCTCTGCCGGTGCTTCTGCATCCGCTTCTGCCGCCTCGGACGATGCCGCTTCTGCAAGGCTCTCATCCTCTGCGCTCTCTCCGGCTTCCTCGCCTCTCGTCTTCGCGTAATCATCTACGCTCGTCTTCGCATAGCCGACTGCCTCAAGCCACTCCTTCGGATATCCGAGCGTCGTCGAATTTCCTTCCTCATCAAGGCACATTCCGTCGTAGTATTTTCCTACGAGATGCCATGCAAAATCCCACCAGCCTTCGTTGACTTCGTTCATATTGTCGTTTACATACTTCGTGAGATATGCGATCGCTTCATCCGGATTCTGCTCGTAAAGCTTCGCCGCTTCTTCCTCAACCTTTGCCTGATTTGCAAAGAAGACGTCCTCATAGCTAGCCTTCTTCTCGCGGATCTCCTCATACATCGCATCCCATCTGAGATTTGCCCAGTTGTTTACGAAGTTGAATGCCCACCATGCGCAGTCAGGGTCAAATGCCTTTCTGTCTCCCGTAGACCACTCTACCGGAACCTCAGTCGTTCCGCAGTAGATCGGTACATATACGGTCGTATCCGGTGAATCCTGACCGAACCAGAGAACGCCGCCGACTTCATCCGGAAGCCAGCTTCTGCTCTGTGATACAAAGCTGTAAGAGCAGCGGTACTGAGCGATTTCTCTCTCCCAGTCATGTCCGTCCTTTGCCGCATAATCCGGCTTCTGGTCGCTGGTTACGCCCCATCTGGTCGGGTTGTGGAACGGTCCGGCTGCAAGCCCCTGTGTCATGTCATATTCGGTGCCTTCAAGGTGATCACTGTAAACATCCATGATATCCTGCGGAGTAACCTTCTCATCCGGTTTGAAGGAGAACGCATAATCCTGATATCTGTCATAAAGCGGGAATTCCTGTGACGGAGCAAGGAGGCTCTGCACTCTCCACTCACGACGGCTCTGATAGAACGGTCCCGAATACGGCTGCGGGTTGAACAGATGTGAGAAATTGAAATCTTCGCCTTCTGTCCACCAGCCCATCTGCTTCGGAAGCTCTGTGATATCCGTAGACCACATGAAATTCTCGGTATCGTTAAAATCGATCACGCCGAGACGGGAACGGTTCGCGCCCACAAAGATCTCGTCATCCGCAATACGTCTTGCTGCCCAGTGCGCGCCCGGTGTGCCGCTGTCCGGCTGCCACAGAAGACCGCCGCCGCATACCTCGAATACCCAGGCTTCATTTTCATCTGCTACGATCAGCGTCTCACCGCCGTCGCAGTATCCGTACTGCTCTGCCAGCGCGCCCATGATCTGAACCGCTTCCTTTGAAGTGGATGCTCTCTGAAGTCCCAGCATCTCGAGGTTTGCGATTACAAAGAGACCCTGCGGATTGCTCACCTCGTCTCTTCCGGACCAGGTAAACTCAGACATCATGACCTGCTTGTCGTTCATAAACGGATAACCGATATTGAAATATGTGAATGTCTCTTCCACCTGCGGGATCTCTCCCACCTTCTCCGGCGTGGTCTTCGTATCCGTACAGGGATCGCGGTAGATATCCACCATTTCACCTGCCGCATGCTTTCCGCCCTCTACGATCTGGATACGGTGATCGTACCAGCCGTCACAGGTATGGGAAACCATAACGGATCCGTCTGCAGACGCGTCTTTACCAATACCAAGAGACGTACATGCAAGTGCGGGAAACACCATTACCAGCGACATCACTGCAGTTGTTGATGCCCATGCAAACTTTCTTAACTTACTCATAGCTCCTCCTTTTTTTTATAAAAAATAAAAAAAGAGACAATATTGCCTCTCTTTATAACCCCTCCCAAGCTTTCACATTCCTGTCCT
>JAUNHA010000056.1 GCA_030524135.1 Eubacteriales bacterium | reverse complement strand
CATTCAGGGGGCATCTCTTCCCTTTTACAACTGACAATTGCTTTACTCTATCATAAGTAATTGTCAGATCACGCTTTTTCCATTATCATATGAAACATAGGGAAAAACCACGGCACAAAAAAAGAAATCCCCGTAAAGGGATACCTCTATGCCGTGGAAAACACGGTATGAAAGGAAAGGTAACTATAGTGAAGTCTGTATTGATTATTTCAACGAGTCCGCGCAAAGGCGGCAATTCTGACATGCTTGCGGAGGAGTTTGCACGCGGCGCTTCGGAAGCAGGTCATCAGGTAGAAAAGATCGGTCTTTCTGATAAAACGATCAGCTTCTGCAAGGGGTGCCTCAGCTGCATTAAAACGCAGCGCTGCATCATTCATGATGATGCTGCCGAAATCGCTCAGAAAATGCGCACGGCTGATGTGATCGCATTTGCAAGTCCGATCTATTATTATGAAATGTGCGGTCAGATGAAGACCATGCTCGATCGCGCCAACCCGCTCTATACCTCGGATTACGCATTCCGCGACATCTATTTCCTGTCTGCGGCAGCTGAGGATGAGGAGGGTGTTGACCGCCGTGCGATCAGCGGACTTGAGGGCTGGATCGACTGCTTTGAAAAGGCAAAACTTGCTGGCACCGTTTTTGCCGGCGGTGTGGACAAGGTCGGAGCGATCAAAGGGCATCCGGCACTTGAAAAAGCATATGAAATGGGGAAGCAGGTGTAAAGCAGTTATAAAACTACAGCCATAGCTTCAGCCATCCCTGAACACAAATACGCCCCGCCGGATATCCCGGCAGGGCGTAGTACATCTATAAAACGATAGCCTTACATAATCTTTCTGTACAGCTCCTTGAGCTCTTCTACATTCGTGTCTCTCGGGTTGCCCGGGCAGCATGCATCCGCAAACGCATCCTTTGCGAGCTGATCGAGATCCTCTTCTTTGATCTTTCCTGCAAGGTTCTGCGGGATTCCAACGTCAGCGGAGAGCTTCTTAACCGCGTCGATCGCAGCCTTTCTGTACTCTGCCTGGCTCATCTGATCTACGCCTTCCACGCCCATCGCTCTTGCGATCTCTCTGTATCTCTCTCCTGTATACTCTGCATTATACTCCATAACGATCGGAAGCATCATTGCGCATGCAACGCCGTGCGGCGTGTCATAGTGTGCACCCAGCGTATGTGCGATGGAATGTGCAATGCCAAGTCCTACATTTGAGAAGCCCATACCTGCGATATACTCTGCAAGCGCCATGCCTTCTCTGCCCTCAGCGGTATTTTCCACAGCCCCGCGCAGGCTCTTCGAAATAAGCTTAATCGCCTCTAAGTGGAACATGTCCGGGATCTCCCATGCAGCCTTCGTCGTATAGCCCTCGATCGCATGTGTGAGCGCATCCATTCCCGTTGCTGCCGTAAGACCCTTCGGCATGGAGCTCATCATATCCGGATCTACGACTGCAACCTCCGGGATATCATTCGTATCCACGCAAACAAACTTTCTTTCCTTCTCAACATCCGTAATTACGTAGTTGATCGTAACCTCTGCTGCCGTTCCCGCTGTCGTCGGAACTGCGATCGTCGGAACCGCATGATGTTTTGTCGGCGCTACGCCCTCAAGAGAGCGCACGTCTGCAAACTCCGGATTGGCAATAATAATACCGATCGCCTTTGCTGTGTCCATGGCTGAACCGCCGCCGATCGTGATAATGGAATCTGCGCCGCATGCCTTAAATGCTTCTACGCCGTCCGTTACGTTCTTGATCGTCGGGTTCGGCTTGATCTCCGAATAAACCGTGTACGGAAGCTTTGCCTCATCAAGAAGAGCCGTTACCTTTGTGCTCACGCCGAACTTGATCAGGTCCGGATCCGTGCAGACAAAGATATGTCCGAAGCCTCTTGCCCTAGCCTCGTTTACGATCTCATTGATCGCACCTTTTCCGTGATAAGATACCGTGTTCAGTACAATTCTGTTTGCCATGAAACTACCTCTTTCCCCTATCTTTATTTTCAGAGCAATCCTGCCCTCGTGCTTTTTATTATAACGCGAACAGGCTGCAGCTTTCAACAGCCACAGCCCGTTTTCAATACACTTTAACAAAAAGTTAACAAAGCTCAGATATCCAGTTTCAGGTCATTTTCCCCGATCCAGCCGATCCTTCGAAGCAGCAGTCCGACTGCCCACGAAATAAGCCCCGGCAGGATAAAACAGATGAGCAGCATGGCGATCCAGTCGCCTGCCGTGACTGCGGCTTTCGTGCCCGCTTCAATGTCTGAAAGCCATCCGGTATAAACACCGATCTGACCGACCAGTCCGCAGGTTCCCATGCCCGAAGCCACGGGCGCGCCGTTCATCTGAAAGCGGAACACGCAGGTCGCAAGCGGTCCGGTCACCGCGCTCGCGATGATCGGCGGGATCCAGATCTTCGGATTTTTTACGATGTTTCCAATCTGCAGCATACTGGTTCCAAGCCCCTGCGCAAGCAGACCGCCCCATTTGTTTTCCCGGAAGGAAAGCACTGCAAAGCCGATCATGTTGGCGCAGCAGCCTGCGACAGCCGCGCCTCCTGCAAGCCCCGTAAGACCAAGCGCCGCGCAGATCGCGGCAGAAGAAATCGGAAGCGTCAGCGCGATGCCGACCAGTACCGATACCAGAATACCCATGAAGAACGGCTGCAGTTCGGTCGCCCACATGATCGCGCCGCCGACCGCCGAAGCCGCCGCTCCGATCGCAGGCGCAAACAGCATGGACAGTCCTGCACCGACACAAATCGTAACAAACGGTGTTACAATAATATCAACCGGTGTTTCCTTTGAAACCGCTTTCCCGCATTCAGACGCAATGATCGCGACGATAAGTACCGCCAGCGGTCCGCCTGCTCCGCCGAGCTCATTTGCCGCGCTGCCGACTGCCGCAAGCGAGAAGAGGACCAGCCCCGGCGCCTGCAGCGCCGCTCCGATAGAAATCGCCATCGCCGGTCCAGTGGCTGCTTTTGCAAAGTTACCGATATCCACAAGCACCTGAATACCGAGCTGCGTACCCAGCGTGGATATGATCGTTCCGATCAGAAGCGAAGCAAAAAGTCCCTGTGCCATGGCACCGAGGGCATCGATGCCATAACGCCTGGGACTTACAATAATGTTCTTTCTGTCACAAAAAGCCCTGATCGTATTCATTTCGTTTTCTCCCCCGGTCTTTAACCGAAAAGTCACTTTTGAAGAACTGATTTTGAAAGCTGCCACAGCCCTTTTAATTCAGCGCAAAGTATACACCTATTAATCCAAAAATGCAAACTTAACTGAATACCGATCTTTTTTCAAACTTAATCCGCCTTATTTTCTTTTGTTTTGTCTCTGATTTCTCTTACGAGTTCTTGCACCGTCGTACAAGGGCACATCTGTGATGGCAGCTGATAGCCATCTCTTGCCCATTGACCATATTTTCCCTGTGCTATGAGTAACGCTTTTTCCTCATCACCATTTTCAACAAGCCGACGATACATATCTTCATCTGCCTTGGAGTATTTCTGACCGGTTCGCTTCTCATAAATATCTGCAAAACGTTCACAACAGGTCCATGACTCTTGTATAGCTGGCATACTTCCGAAATAAGCATGCATCCATATTTCGAAACATGGATTGGACCACCCTACATTTATTCCTGCACGTACTGCATCGTTGATAATTGTGTCGAAATTCACCACTTGATCACGGTCAAAAACAATCCAGGGAATGCGATATTGAGCATCGTAAGCTGTCAAATCCAGACATTTTTGAATCAGCTTTTGCGTTTTCGTCTCTATAACTTTGATAACAAGTTTGTTTCGAATGCTTTCAGGAAGGCTATTATGAAGACCTGTAAAAAAACATCTCTCTGTAGCTTCCGTATCTGTCACAACAAGGTAGTATCCCATTTCCGGAATACGTCTGATGGCTCTCTGTTCCCTTGTTTTTCGGTTCCCGACCCTGTCTTTACGTGCCATTTATTATCCCTCCTGAATAAAATCAATACTCTTCAATGTCGGGATTGCTCCATACTTTCCTAACAGATAATTCTTCTCATAGCTCTCATCCTTTCGAATTTTTCCTCCGTCTTCATCGACAAAATCAGCTAATGAATATAAAGACGAAACTCCTCGGTTATCTTTTTCAGTGAACCAAATCTCATCACGCCGGAGCAATTGGTTCGAAAGCTGCCATGTATCATGTGTTGTAAATACAAGCTGTGCATGATTCGTATTTATCTCCGGATTAAGAAATGTCAAAATAAAATTCCTAACCAATAATGGATGAAGTCGGGCATTCAATTCATCAATGAAATATACGCCACCTCTCTGAAGCACTTCTTGTAGTTCAGGGTAAAGCGCAAACATCTTTAATGTTCCTGCAGACTCATCTTCAAGAGGAATCTCAGCCACCTGATCAGAACCAATTTTGTTGTGGATTGCAGTAATCTTATAAACGTTGTCTTTTCCGTCAGACATTTCAGAAGATACCTTTTCTACACGAAAATCTTTAATCGTTTCATCGAAAGAAGAAAAGTACTTCACAACATTTGCACGAACCTCCGGATCATCAACAAAACCTCTGGGCAATCTGGTATGCATGAAAAAACTGGTCACCGGATTACCAAAATCCGCAAATTCATTATTAAGAAACCAGTCTCTGATCTGCTTGCACTTTGCAATCTTCAGCTTTGCTCCAAGTGAAATGATAAGAACCTGTTTCTCTAACGCTATTTCAATATTTGCACGACTAGCCTTAGGTAAGCCACTTAAGTCCAGTGTATTTGTAGCGGCTTCCCGGTAGAAAACAGGCGCAAACTTTCGCGCCGATTTCGCTTTGTAATTTAACCATTCTTCAGTTACCCCACCATTTCCAACACAAAATCCATAGTTATATACTTTTTCTGTCTTATCTTCCGGAAGCGCAAAGTAGACTTCAAAGCTTGTATCAGCGTTCTCTGTGTCATCAGAGAACAGGAAAGGGGTCGGTCTCATTTCCTTGAAAGAATCCTCTTCATCTCCATATTTGAATGAATGCGCGACATAATGGGACATGAATTCAAATGCACTGTAAATATTTGACTTGCCACTGGCATTAGCTCCATATATAGCAGCTACCGGCAAAATTTTTTCCCTCCCGATAGGTACTACTCTGTCGGAGAACTCAGTCATTTTTGCCGCCGATAAATCAAGGGTTACTTCATCCTTAAACGACTTGTAATTTTCAAAATTAAACTGTATCAGCATAATAGAATCCTCCTCATCAATTCTTATTATAATTCAATTTTCAAAAAAAACAACACCTAGGTGAGATTTTGTCACACTTAGGTGTTGTTTTTCTTGATTTACAATTTATCAATAACTCTGATTTGATCAGCCGATCTTCGCCTCGTCCGGGTGATGCCCCGTAATCGAGAACTCTACCCATTCGGCTACATTTGTAATGTGATCTCCGATGCGCTCAAAATATTTTGCAACCATGAGGAGGTCCATGCATGCCTCTCCTTTTTCCGGATGCTCAGCAATGATTTCGATGATCTCAGATTTCACTTTATCAAACAGCTCATCCACAATGTCGTCCGACTGCATGACCTCTCTTGCGACTGCAAGGTCCTTTTCGATAAAAGCCGCGATCGCTCTCGTAATCATTTCCATGGATGCCGTTGCCATCTCCTCAATGTCCACAGAGCTCTCGAGCCCCATTTCCTGATGATTTTCCAGAAAACGGATATTGTCCATGATGTCTGAGCACTGATCCCCGATTCTCTCCATGTCGGAGATCATCTTAAGCGCTGCGGAAATGAGGCGCAGATCGCCTGCCACCGGCTGCTGCTTCAAGATAAGCTTCAGGCACAGGCTCTCGATCTCCCGTTCCTTACCGTCGATCTCAGCCTCCAGTGCATGCACCTCATCAAACGTCTTCTGACCGTTCGTTTTTAATGCATCAAGCACCCGGGCGATACTTTTCTTGCACAGGTCGCCCATTTCTACCAGATATTCATTCAGCAGCCGCAGCTGCTCTTCAAACTGATCCCTCATAATCACTCTCTCCTGTCATATCCCATATACCTCCGTACAGGGAAAATCTGTCCGCTGCTTCCACTACTTCATCTGCTTTCTCTGCATTAACCGAAGCGCCCGGTAATATAATCTTCCGTCTTCTTATCCTTCGGACTTGAGAATATCTGCTGCGTATCGCCGTATTCCACCATTTCCCCGAGCAGAAAGAACGCCGTTTTGTCAGAAATACGCGCCGCCTGCTGCATATTATGAGTCACGATGATAATGGTAAATTTCTCCTTCAGCTCCTGTGCCAGATCCTCGATCTTCGACGTTGAGATCGGATCAAGCGCGGAAGTCGGCTCATCCATAAGCAGGATCTCCGGTTCTACCGCCATGGCTCTCGCAATGCACAGCCTCTGCTGCTGTCCGCCGGAAAGGCCGAGTGCGGATTTTTTCAGTCTGTCAGAAACCTCATTCCAGAGCGCAGCTCCGCGCAGGCTCCGTTCCACAATATCATCCAGCTTTTCCTTTGATTTGATTCCGTGAATACGCGGACCGTAGGCGATGTTGTCATAGATGCTCATCGGAAACGGATTGGGCTGCTGAAATACCATTCCGACCTTTTTCCGAAGCAGCGTCGTATCTACCTGCGGGTCATAAATATCCTCACCGTCAAGCAGCACCTTTCCTTCGATCCGTACGTTTGGCACAAGATCATTCATGCGATTGAGCGTCTTCAGATAAGTGGATTTACCGCAGCCGGATGGTCCGATAAATGCCGTGATCTCCTTTTCGCAGATATCCATGCTGATATCCTTCAGCGCATGATTTTCTCCGTAATAGAGGTTCAAATGCTGCGTCTGTATTTTGATATTTTTTTCGTTTGCCTGTTCCATTCTCTCTGTATCTCCCTGTTTCACATATCAGGCTTATGCCCGCGTCTCCACATTAAACCGATGCGACAGATATTTTGCCAGGCAATTGATGCCAAGCACAATGATCAGCAGCACGACCGCCACACCGAATGCCTCGTCATACTGCGCCTTCTGCATGAAAAGATATAACTGAATTGTAAGCGTTCCGCCTGATTCAAACACCTTGCCAAAGATTTTTCTCGGAAGATCGTAGCCGGAGCCCGCGGTGAACAAAAGCGCTGCGGATTCACCGACAATACGACCGATTGCGAGAATGATTCCGGTAATAATGCCCGGCATTGCGCTTGGAAGAATGATCGTCCGGATCATATACCATTTTGTGGCGCCGATACCGAGCGCACCGTGCCGGTAACTGTCAGGCACTGTTTTCAGAGCCTCCTGCGTCGTACGGGTGATCAGCGGCAGGATCATGAGCGTCAGGGTCAGCGCGCCGGTCAGCAGGCTGTACTTAAGACCAATCGTATTGCCGAAAAACACCATGCCGAACAGGCCAAAGATGATGGATGGAATGCCGGACAGCGTCTCTGTCGTAAATTCGATCGCGCGGACGACCTTTCCCGGCTTTGCATATTCATTTAAGTATACAGCCGAACCCACTCCGATCGGCGTCGCGATCAGCAGCGTGATCACAATGATATAAAGCGTATTAATGATATTGCCCAGAATTCCCACGGTTCCCTTAAGCGTGCTGGTCGCGGTGCTAAGAAACTCCCAGGAGATGTTTGGAATCCCTCTGTAAAAGACATAGCCCATGATCCCTACGAGGATCAGAATGGAAATTCCCGCGCAGAAATAAATGATCCCGGTAAGCAGCAGATCAGAGACCCTGACCTGTTTTCCGTAAATACTTCCCCGCAGAGAGACAGCTGCAGTATTATTTGTCATCTTTTCTGTCTCCCTTCTTAAGAATCTTACTCAGGCTGATATTGATCAGCATAATAAAGACAAAGAGCACGAGCCCGATGGTAAAGAGCACCTGTCTGTGCAGCCCGGAGGCGTAGCCCATTTCGGCAACGATCGCCGTCGTAAGAAAACGGACGGAGCTGAATGGAAGCGGAAAATTCACGGAGCTTCCGGATACCAGTGTGATTGCCATTGCTTCTCCCATCGCACGTCCGATACCAAGCACGATCGCCGTGATGATTCCGGATTTCGCTGTCGGCACAATTACCTTAAAAATTGTCTGGATATGCGTCGCGCCAAGCGCGAGAGAGGCACTCTTAAGGTGTGCCGGAACCGCACGCAGAGACGATTCGCTTATATTGATCACCGTCGGCAAAATCATCAGTGCAAGGACGAGCACCGCAGAGATCAGATTCGCTCCGCCGGTAAACTGGTGCGTTTTCGAATTTGCAAAAATCGCAAGCTCAAGCTTGTACATAAGCGGGTTCAGAATCAAAATTCCCAGAAGTCCATAAATCACGGACGGAATGCCCGCAAGCAGCTCGATCGCAGGCCGCACGACATCAGCAAGCCGCTTCGGCGCCACCTCAGCCAGAAAAATTGCCGTCATCAGACCGATCGGTACACCGATCAGAATCGCAAGCGCCGTGCCTATGATGGACGTCAGAATGATATACAGGATTCCGAAGGACGGATCCGATGCCGTCGGCGCCCAGACACTTCCAAACAGAATATCCAGAATGCCGACCTTCATAAGCGCCGGTGTTCCGTTGACGATCATATACAGTGTGATCGAGGCAACAGCCAGAACCGCGAAAAAGCCGCAGATGGTAAAAATCAGCTCTGCAGCTTTTTCAACAGCCGACTTGCTGCCATGATGCGAACGAATGGAAAAGGTTTCTTCGCTCATGTGACACATCTCCTTTGGCAGCTGTCTTTTACTGTTTCTCTACCGGAATGAGGCCTACGGATGTGATCACCTGAGCGCCCTCATCGGAATATACATAGTCGAACAGTGCTTTTACAAGATCATTCTGTTCGTCGATCGATCCCTTCGTCGCCATAACAAACGGACGGCTCAGGAAATAGCTGCCGGCTTTGATGTTCTCCTCTGTCGGCTCTGCTCCGTCAAGCTTCAGTGCCTTTACACTGTCATCGAGCACATCAAGCGATACATATCCGATCGCGCCCGGTGTGGATGCAACCTTTGCCATAACCGCACCGGTACTGTCGAGCTCATTTGCATACTTTGCCTGATCCTCGATCTTAAGAAGCTCCTCAAATGCAC
>JAUNHA010000055.1 GCA_030524135.1 Eubacteriales bacterium | reverse complement strand
CGCATTCAGGGGGCATCTCTTCCCTTTTACAACTGACAATTGCTTTACTCTATCTGAAAGAATAGAAAGTTTGACATTTAAGACATCACATGATAAAATCTGAATATAGAAAGAGGCGCTACCGTAAAGCAAGACGGTGCCTTGAATATCTAAACTAATAAGAAATAGCCGTCAACATTCGCAGCGTGGACGGCTATTTTCTTGCATTTTTTCCCAATTCGTAGCCCAGCTTGAATGCTGCGCCACAGAGGACACTCGCAATTGCAACGATATAGTATATCGTTTCAAGTGATAAAGTAATCATCTGCAAGACCCTCCTCTCATAGCTATTCCCTTTTGGGGTTTCTATTGAAAAGCGGCTTATACTCCGCTAAGGAAGGCACCGTCCTACCCGTTTTAGTAGAACCTCTCGCAACCATTCTAACAAGTTCAAATCATTGTGTCAATTCTATATAGAGATTTAACTCTCGCCTGATAATTGTAAAATTAAATCCGAACCAAATTAAAACTTCTTCTTTCTGGCAAATTCGATGAACTCGCGGTTATTCCGGGTATGCGCAAAGAGATCAAGCACCTTTTCCACCGTCTCCTCCGGCTTCTGGGAGCTGGTTGCCTTTCTGATCATCGAAACCGCCTCCTGCTCCTCCGGCCCCAGCAGCAGATCATCGCGTCTGGTTCCGCTCTTTAGGATATCGATCGCCGGGAAAATACGTCTCTCGGAAAGCTTGCGGTCAAGCACAAGCTCCATATTTCCGGTTCCCTTAAACTCCTCGTAGATCACATCGTCCATACGGCTTCCCGTATCGATCAGAGCCGTGGCGAGAATGGTGAGCGAGCCGCCTTCGCGGATATTTCTCGCAGCACCGAAAAAGCGCTTCGGCATGTGCAGCGCCGCCGGATCAAGACCGCCCGATAACGTGCGGCCGGACGGCGGAACGACGAGATTATAGGCACGTGCAAGCCTTGTGATCGAATCGAGCAGGATCGTCACATCCCTTCCCTCTTCCACAAGGCGCTTTGCGCGTTCGATCACCATCTCGGATACGCGCTTGTGGCGCTCCGGCAGTTCATCAAAGGTGGAATAGATCACCTCTACGTTTTCTCCGGTTACCTCTTCCCTGATATCCGTAACCTCCTCCGGACGCTCATCGATCAGAAGAATGATCAGATGCATCTGCGGCTCGGATTTCTGTATCGCCTTCGCAGTCTGCTTTAAAAGCGTTGTCTTTCCTGCCTTCGGCGGGGAAACGATCATACCTCTCTGACCGCATCCGATGGGAGCGAGCAGATCCATGACGCGCAGCGGAATGCTCGCGCGGTCTCCGCTCTCAAGACGGATTCTGCGGTTCGGGAAGATCGGCGTCAGCTCTTCAAAATTTCTGCGCTTTACCGTCTCGTCCGCAGGCTTTCCGTTGATCTTTGTCACGTATAACAGCGCCGCAAAGCGTTCCGCCGAGTTGCGGATGCGTCTGCTGCCGCTTATGATATCTCCCGTCTTCAGGTTAAACTTCCGGATCTGACTTGGTGCAACATAAACGTCGTCTTCTCCCGGAAGATAATTCTCGCAGCGGATAAAGCCGAAATTTCCCTCCGGCATGACCTCAAGAATGCCGGAAGCCGGAATGCCCGAATCGAGCGCGGAAATATCAGGCGTCTGGTCCGCACTGAAAAACCCGGTGCGCTCGGTCTGACGTTCGGCTTGCCGGTCTGTCTGGCGTTCGGCCGGGCGCTCGGTCTGCCGGTCCGTATGCCGTTCAGTCTGGCGCTCAGTCTGCCGGTCCGTATGCGCATAATTCCGGTCGGCAGGTCTTGTCTGCGGCTTTTTGTACACGGTATGCGGCTTTTCCTGGCGCTCCCTGTCCTCAGATCTTCTCTCCTGCGGTTTCCGTTCCTCCGCTTTTCGCTCCTCTGGCTTCCGCTCCTCCGCCTTTGTTTCCTTTGTTTCCTTTATTTCCTCTTTTTCCTTTTTCATCTGCTCGGCGACCTCACACAGGCGGTCAATGATCTCCGCCTTCCTGAGCCCCGATACCTTCAGCCCCTGCTTCTTTGCCATATCCCTGAGATCTGCAAGTGCCAGTGTATTCAATTTTTCTCTCATATCCAAAGCTTTCTCTGTCCGCCCGGTTCCGCGGTTTTGCGCAGTTCTCCCGATGCCGGCAGATTCTCCTTTCTGCGATGCTGACTGTGTGGCTGGTTAAAATAATCCGGATGTGCAACAAGATCAAAAGACGGCTGTATAGCCCGTTTTATTTTCTGGTGTAGCTAGATTGATTTCAGAATTGTAATGCTCACAACAAACTTTCGGAAATACCGGTGCGGCGCGGTCATACGCGCCGCCGGTCTTATTCTTCCTGTGCCTCTGCCTCTCCGGTGGAATCCTCCGTAACCGTTGCGCTGCCGTCGCCGGCTGACGCGGAAAAGCTGATGCTCATGGCATTTCCCACCATATCCTCTGCATGTATCTGCAGGCTGTTCGTATACAGCGGAATCATAACGACCCCTGTGTCCCTGTCATAGCTCAGCGGACGAACCTCCCGGTTCCCGTCATAAATACCGTAAATACTGTCAAAATTCACGCCGGACTGGCTGTCCGTGATCGTAAAGCGAAGGTCTCCCCCGGATACCTCGCAGCTTTCGCCGTTCACGATCGGCGCCCGGTCATCGAGCACGCTTACATCCGCGTAATTGGAGGCGTGCATCCCGTTCAGACCCTCGGCCTCCACATAGAAGGTTCCGTTCATATCCACGGAGGCCGTGTAATTGGAGCCCTGTTTTTCAAACGTGATCTCCTTGGATTCGATATCCGCCTTCAGGCTTTTGAGCGGGAGCAGCGATTTCACGGTAAACTCTACCTTTGTCGTGCGGTAATCATCCGTATCATCCACGCGGATCTCGATCTTCGGAGTTGCCGTTACCACTGCAAATATGATCCCGTTGATCACAAAATAGGGAAGAAGGTAAAAAATGAGGGCCTTTTTCATCCGCCCGGCAAAGGTGTTCTGCTTTACCCGCATCCCCCTTGCATCATACATGATCTTCGGTTTCTGCTTTGATGATTTATAATTTGATGAGCGCATAGCTGTCCTCGTTTTCAGTAATCTCCGCTTAGTTTAACAGAAATCTCTCTCTGTTTCAAGAAAAGCAATCAAATCTTAATATATAGGATACAGAAATGTAATGATATCGTAAATGCGCCGCCGCTTTCGTAAATTGACTTATCTTCCCCCGGACGGTATAATTTAAGTAATTAAAAAACGGGGGACAATGCAATGAAAAAAACAGGAAGGATACTGCTTCTTTCACTGCTGCTTACCGCCATCTTCTGCATGACGGCGCTGGCATACAGTGACAGGTATAAAGCGATCCCGAGCGTAAGAATTACGGTAAAGACAGGAGACCTTACAGTCGGGGATGAGCTCTCCGATGATGCCTCTTCTTATGTCACGGTTGCGGACAGCCAGTATTACACGCTTTCGGACGCGGAATGGCTCGACGATATCTCAAAGCTTAAGGTCGGGGATGAGCCGCGCATGAAGGTCTATCTCTCAAGCAGCGGCTATACGAAGGAAGGCTCCAACTACGACACCATCTATAACTTCCGGGGCTCCTACTCCTCTTCAAACGTCCATATCTCAAACGGCGAATTTCTTTCCGCCGCCAAGCGGGATTCCAATGAGACGCTTGAAGTTACGCTCCGCGTAAAAGCGATCAAGGGCACCTATGAAGAGCCGGAGGACGTATACTGGTCGAATACCAGAGGCGTGGCCAAATGGAGCGCGCCCGAAAACGGATCCGGATACTACGACGTCATCTGCTACCGCGGTTCCAGCGTGGTTAAAAAGCTGAACGCCTATCACGGAAGGAGCTATAATTTCTATCCGTATATGACAAAGGCCGGAGACTACACCTTCAAGGTAAGGACTGTTGCTCCGTCAGATCTGTCGAACAGCGTCGGAAAAAGCTCCGACTGGATGGAATCGGACGAGCTTACGATCAGCAAAAACCAGGTATCGGACGGCAGCGGCCAGACAGACAGTGACACGAACGGAGGCGGTCCGGAGATCAACGGCACCAATTATCCGAACGGCACCGGAAACGAAGCTGTCGCAGGCTGGGTGCAGAGCGGCGGAAACTGGTATTTCCGTTATCCGAACGGCGAGCTCGTAAAGGACGGCTGGCTCAACCTCTCCGGAACCTATTACATGTTTGACGCACAGGGCCGCATGCTTACAGGCTGGCAGAAAAACAAGTATGATGTCTGGTTCTATATGGATAAAAGCTCCGGCGCGATGCTTACGGGCTGGCTCAAGGACGGAAATTACTGGTACTATCTGAACACCACGAAGGACGACTGGGAGGGCTGCCTGATCCGCGGCTGGATGACGCTCGGAGACAAGAAGTATTACTTCAACGAATCCGGCATCATGGTCACCGGATGGTTCCAGATCGACGGAAAATGGTATTACTTCTATCCGGAAGGCTCCACGGGCGGCGCGTTCGGCTATATGGCGCAGAACACTGATATCGGAATCTTCCACGTAAATGCCGACGGCGTCTGGGAATAAATCCTGAAATAATCCAAATAAAAAATGAATAATCGTTTTGAGCCGGATCCGCTCTGGATCCGGCTCTCGTTTTGTGTTCCGTATATATTTCGTTTACCGGCCTGAAATCAGGTGATCTTCACCTTTCTCATCCCGCTCATGGATTTTGTATTTGTCTTTCCGCCGGCCTTCGCCGCGTCTTTGGCAGCGCCCTTTGCACCGCCTGCCTTTGTGCCTTTCCGTCCCTTCTGGTCTCCGGCAAGCTTTGCGGCATTTTTCATTGCCTTCTGTGCGGAAGCCTTTGCTGACTTCACCCCGCTTCCGGTCTTTACAGATTTCTTATTCGCAGCGTCAGTCTCCTTTTCCGGCGTGCAGGAGAATACCAGCGTACTCATCGGCGGAATGTTGATCTCGATGGACTGCTTCTGCTCATCCCAGTGCACCGCCTTTGCGCGGATGGCGCGCGGATTGCCCGCTCCGCTTCCGCCGAATGCCTTGTCCTCCGAATTGAGAATCTCCTTATAGCTTCCTGCAAATGGTACGCCCACGCGGAACTTGCGATGCGGAAGATTGTCAAAATTGCAGACAAAGAGCAGCGTTTCCTCCGGCTTCTTCGTCTTTCTCAGGAACATTACCATCGATTCCTTCTGATAAGAGCAGTTGATCCACTCAAATCCTGCCGGATCATAATCCTCCTGCCAGAGCGCCGGATGCGAGCGGTAGAGTTCATTCAGGCTCTTTACATAATTCTGCATATTAGCATGGAGCGGATACTGCAGAAGATTCCATTCCAGGGACATACACTCCTGCCACTCATCATTCTGTGCAAAATCCTGTCCCATAAACAGAAGCTTCTTGTCCGGATGTCCGAAGAAAAATCCGTATGCGGTACGCAAATTTCTCGCCTTTTCCTCGAAATCTGCCGACGGCATCTTGCTGAACATCGATCCCTTCAGATGCACGACTTCGTCATGGGAGAAGACAAGCACGAAATGCTCGCTGTAATTATAGATCATGGAAAAGGTCAGCGCGCCGTAATTATCCTTTCTGAAAAACGGATCCGTCTGCATGAACTTCAGGAAATCGTTCATAAATCCCATGTTCCATTTGAGATCAAAGCCAAGGCCGCCTTCCGCCGGGTCCCCCGTGATCATCGGCCATGCGGTTGATTCCTCAGCGATCATCAGGACGCCCGGATTACGCTTATGCATGATGGAATTCAGATGCTTCAGGAATTCGATCGCTTCCAGATTCTCGTGTCCGCCGTAAATATTTGCCACCCATTCCCCGTCATTTCTGCCGTAGTCAAGGTAAAGCATGGAAGCAACCGCATCCATACGGATGCCGTCCGCATGATAGACCTCAGCCCAGTACATCGCGTTTGAGATCAGGAAGTTCACCACCTGCGGCTTTCCATAGTTGAATATCAGCGTTCCCCAGTGCGGATGCTCTCCCTTTCTCGGATCGCGGTGCTCGTATACATGTGAGCCGTCAAACTGTGCAAGGCCGAACGCATCCTTCGGAAAATGTGCCGGAACCCAGTCCAGGATCACGCCGATGCCCTCGGCGTGCATATAGTCCATAAAATATTTAAAATCGTCCGGATTTCCGTGTCTGCTCGTCGGGGCAAAATAGCCCGTCACCTGATAGCCCCAGGAACCGTCAAACGGATGCTCCATCACCGGCATCAGCTCAATATGCGTATACCCCATCTTTTTGACATAGGCCGCAAGCTCGGGCGCAAGCTC
Organism: Eubacteriales bacterium; assembly: GCA_030524135.1. Taxonomy (GTDB): domain Bacteria; phylum Bacillota; class Clostridia; order Lachnospirales; family Lachnospiraceae; genus Avilachnospira. The sequence continues at coordinate 2,882 of JAUNHA010000055.1, read as the reverse complement.
CCGGTAGGAATAGAACCGGGATCCGTTGACCTCGCTGCCATCCTCGTCGATCGCACAGGCACGCTGCTTCCAGGAGCCTAAATGAACCTCGTAAATGCTCATGGGAGAGGTCTTGAAATCACGCTTTTTGCGCTCTGCGATCCACGCCTCATCTCCCCACTTATAAGCCTCCGTATCCCATACGATAGAAGCATTCGCCGGACGCAGTTCACTGTAGAACGCATAGGGATCAGCCTTCAGGATCGGCTCCCCGTGCTTTGGTTTGATCTCGAACTTATACAGATCGCCTGCAACAAGTCCCGGTACAAACAGTTCAAAGATACCGGACAGATCGTCCCGCTGCATCTGGTGCCTGCGGCCGTCCCACAGATTGAAATCTCCCACAACGCTCACCCTTGCAGCCTCCGGTGCAAACACGGCAAAATTCACGCCGCAAACGCCGTCCCGCTGCATCAGATGTGCACCGAGCTTTTTATACAGATCGTAGGCGATGCCCTCTGAAAACTTTTTATAATCAGATTCTTTGAAGATACTTCCGTATTTCGGGTTATAGGGATCCTCCATCCGCATTTTCACGCCGTTGTCAAAGCACACGTTAAACTGATAGTCCCTGATCTTTTGCGGAAGCCATATCGCATAGAACCCCTCCTCATCCATCCGTTCCATCGGAATCGGAGACTTCTTTTCGATCACCAGCTCCATTTCCTCCGCATGCGGAACAAATGCCTGTATCAGCGTTCCGTCCCCCTCGGCGTGCGGTCCGAGAATCCGCTTTGGAAAGCGGGAATCGACATATTCGATCTCTTCAACGTCCGCCCAGTTGATCATATGGTATAATTTTTCATTCATCTTTCATCCCCCCGTTTAACCCTTCTCTGCTGTTTTATATCTGCCGGAATGCCGCCGGTCTTTTTCCCCTTTTTTTCTTCCTGTATTCCTGCCCGGGTCTCTGCCCTTGAGCCAGTCAGCACGACGATCGTGCGCTCCGGGATCCGTATCGCCTTCTGCTCTGTCAGCGGCTCTGCCGTTTCGCAGAAATCCCCTTCCGTACTCACGAGCAGTCTCCATCTGCTGCCGTCCGGAAGTCCCGGAAGCGCAAAGTCATGCGGTTTCCAGTGCATGTTGCAGCCGATATAAAAGCTGTCATCCGGACTTCCGTCTTCCCGCTTTACTGCCCCGCCGAACAGCAGCAGTCCAACTCTTCCTGCATCTGCGTATTCTTCAAATTTCCATGCATTCTCTCCGTGCAGAGAGACTGCCGGAAGACTTTCCCTGTCTCTGACCCCGTATCCGTCCGGCGCTTCCTTTCCTGCTCCGCCGAACACCGGATGTTCTCTCCGCAGGCGCAGCGCCTTTCTCAGAAACTCCGTACAGTCTGCATTTTTCTGTGCCCGTTTCCAGTCAAGCCATTCCGTACGGTTGTCCTGACACCAGCTGTTGTTGTTTCCGGACTTCGTATGCAGCATCTCGTCCCCGGCAAGAATCAGAGGCACGCCGCCTGAAAGCACGGTCAGGAGCACTGCATTTTTCCACTGACGTCTCCGGAGCGCAAGGACCTTTTTCCGTCTGCTTGGTCCCTCTTCCCCACAGTTCCAGCTCAGGTTTTCCTCTGTACCGTCCCGCCCGAACTCTCCGTTCGCGTCATTATGTTTCTGATTATAAGACAGCATATCCCAGAGGGTAAAACCATCCGCATTCGCCATATAGCTGATCTTTGCCGTCCCGCCCGGCTGTCCCTCATGCATGCAGGCTGCCGCAGCGTATGCCATGCTGCCGTCGCCCTTTAAAAAGCGGCGCATGATATTCTGAAATCCCGTGTTGTATTCAGCAAATCCGCTCCGCCTTCTGTATTCCGCCGTCTGCCGCTCCTTTGCCGGGCCCTCATACTCCCCCTGCTGCGGAATCCGGTCATACCAGAGCTTAAATCCCCTCATATACGGATTTTTAAGAAGCTCTTCTATATTTACCGTGCCCACGAGGTGCACGCCGTCTGCGTGATACCGGAACACCCAGGTTCTGATCACATCGGAAATATAGGAAAGCTCCTCCGTCCCGTCAAAATACAGATCCACGATCAGATTCATTCCGTTTTTATGAAGCGCCTTGCAAAGGCGGGCAAACCCCTCTGCTCCGCCGAAGGCAGCTTTCACGGAAAACCGCTGTGCACGCGGTGTAAATCCCCAGTAATTGATCCGCCCGTCCTTTTCCAGCTCATCGTATTCGTATACGGGAAAAAGCTCCACATCCGTAATCCCGAGTTCCTTGAGATAGGGGATCTTTTCAATCACACCGTCAAAGGTTCCCCGCTTTTCCTGCGGCAGACCTGAGGAGCTGTCTTTCGTAAATCCCCTCACGTGAAGGCGGTAAACTGCGCTCTCCCCGCAGGGGATCATATGCGGTCCCGTTTCTTCCGCATCTGTATGCTCCGGCGGCTCTTCCTCTCCCGGCTTTATGCCGGTCTCCGTAAGAACGGTCCGCGGAACATGTGAGATGCCGGCATCCTTCCAGCGCCGCCGCCACAGAAGTTCCCTTCCGTACGGATCTGCGAATTCCTTTCCGTCCGCGGAATAGGTATAGGAATAGCGCGCCGCGCCGAGCGGCAGGAACAGTCCCATCCGGAATACATCTCCCTGCCGGCATTCTTCCGGAAATAAAAAACGCTCCGCCGGTACGCCGTCCGCGTACAGGTTCAGGCTGAGCGCGTCACAGGAGCTTTCCGCACAGAAATAGAAAATGCCAAGGGTGTCATCATAGGTATAGCCAAACGGGCAGCAGTCCATGCTGCCGGCAGTCATTTCTTTCATCGCGGTTCCCGCCTTTCTGTTTCATGTTCAAGTATACCATAAAAAAGACGATGTGTACATCAACACATCGTCTTTGGA
>JAUNHA010000011.1:45100-56964 GCA_030524135.1 Eubacteriales bacterium | reverse complement strand
GATAAAAATGATAATTCCAAAAGGTTATTATGCACCTTTGCAGTTGGAATGGGCCTGAGGCTCTGAAAGTCTTGAAAAACAATCCGAAAAAATGCACAATATCGCCATAAGATTTTACCGGTAAAATGTTTGAAACACACAAACAAAAGCGATGTAAGGCGGTGGATTTATGATGGGAAAGCTGAAAGAGACAAAGGTGCTGGGTTTTCCGCTTTGGATGTTTTTCATTCTGAGCGTCGTAATGGTATTTATGGCTGCAAATGACTGGATGCTGACGAATATGGTAGGCGCGCTGGCATTTGCTCTTATTGTAGGAACATTTTTAGGCTGGATCGGAAATCAGATCCCGATCTGGAACACATGGTTTGGCGGCGGAAACGGTGCGGGCATTCAGCCGATGAGCCGTATGTGGGCTGAAGTTACCGGCGGAGAGGCATCCACATGGTTTGCGTCAGCCTTCGCGATCATCAGCCTTGGAAATCTGGTTGCGGTATTTATGAGCGCACTGCTGAATAAACTGGGTCAGATAAAGCCGAACCTGACAGGCAACGGCGTGCTGATGAAAGGCGAGGAAAGCGTAGTCAGCGCAGCTGCTGAAGAGAAGAAGCCTACGGCAGCAGATTATGCAACCGGCCTTGGTCTTGGTCTGTTCTGCTTCAACGTTGCGGATCTGTATTCGAAGCACATTTCTATCATCAACAATCATATGGATCTGGGCTTTTCAATTCATACCTTTGCATTCATGGTTATTCTGATGGCGATTTTGAATGTTTCCAATATTCTGCCGGAGAATGTGAAGGCGGGTGCGAAGGGCATGCAGCAGTTTTTTGTAAAATATATGTCCTTCCCGCTGATGATCACGGTAGGAATCGGAACGAATCTGAATGACTATGCGAAGGTATTTACAAGCCCTGCAAACCTGATCGTTATCATTGCCACGGTTCTCGGTGCGATGGTCGGTACCTTCCTTGTCGGAAAGCTCTTCCGTTTCTATCCGGTAGAGGGTATGTTGACAGCAGGTCTCTGCATGGCAAACGGCGGCGGTGCCGGAGACGTACAGTGCCTGGGTGCGGCTAACCGCATGGAACTGATGAGCTATGCGCAGATTTCTTCCCGTATCGGCGGAGCGATCATGCTGGTTGTTGCAAGTTTCTTCTTCGGAAGATTTTTATAAGGAGGCAGTACATTTATGGGTGTGAATGGTTCTCTGGATGCCGGTCTTACACCGGAAATGAAGAAAAATCTTTTTGGAAATGCTTACCTCAATATGCTCTGGCATTGTCCGAGCGATCCGAGGTTTCATTACTGGGTACATCTTCCTGATTGCTATTATGACGAGGAGAAGCCGGACTATACGCTGTTCATCATCATCCAGCATACCGGGCGCACAATAGAAGAGTATATGCGTGCGGCACAGGAACTGACGGACAGCAGGCACATTGCGCTGATGGCGCCGGTATTTCCGGGCGGACTGGTAGAACGGGATGACATCAACAGCTATAAGCTGCTTTCCGATCAGGGCATCCGCTATGATCTTGCACTGCTTTCGATGGTCGATGATATGGCTGCGCGTTATCCCGGCGTAAATACGGAGAAATTCTTCATGTTCGGACATTCCGGCGGCGGTCAGTTTGTAAACCGGTTCCTGTTTGTGCACCCCAACCGCTTAAAGGCTGTGTCGATCGGCGCACCCGGACGTCCTACGTTCCTCAACTTTGAGGAAGACTATTTCTGGGGCGTGCGGGATTTCAAAAAATACTTTGATAAAGAGCTCGATCTGGAAGCGGTTAAAAAGGTGCCGGTCCAGATTACGGTAGGAGAGAAAGATACGCTGTTTATCGGAGATTCGCCGTACGGGGACAATCGTGTTTCCCGTATGAAGAGCCTTAAGAAAAATCTGGAGGAAAACGGCATCAGCACGGAGCTCGAAATTCTGCCGGGACTTGCGCATGAAGCAGGCGACAGGGAGCGCGTACAGACGGCGCTGAGATTTTTTGAAAAACTGCAGTAACCGGAAGCAGTACTGTGAAAAAGAGCATACGCATGTATGCATAAAAGAGAGGAGAGAGCGGTGTGCTCTCTCCTCTTGCTGTCGTCCGGATGATCATCCGGACTGTAAATTCTGTGTTACAGCTTCGGCGTGCGGTGCAGGATCGCCTCGCGCTCCGGTCCGTTCGAAACGAGCGTGATCGGCGCTTCGATGTGACGCTCAATGAAATCGATATAGTTCTTGCAGTTCTCCGGCAGCTCATCATAGTTCTTGATGCCGCGGATATCGCACTTCCAGCCCGGAAGCGTTTCGAATACCGGTTTTGCCTTCTTAAGCAGCGGGGTTACCGGGAAATCAGTTGTCACCTTACCATCGATCTCATAACCGGTGCAGATCTTGATCTCGTCAAGATAACCGAGTACATCGAGGACGGTCAGCGCGACAGAGGTTGCGCTCTGCATGTGGCAGCCGTATTTGGATGCGACAGCGTCATACCAGCCGACACGTCTCGGACGCCCGGTCGTAGCACCGAATTCGCCCTTATCGCCGCCTCTTCTGCGGAGCTCGTCAGCTTCTTCCCCGAAGATCTCGGAGACAAATTCACCTGCGCCTACTGCGGAGGAATATGCCTTTGTAACGGCGATGATCTCCTTGATCTCATATGGCGGGATGCCGGCGCCGACCGCACCGTAGCCTGCCAGTGTGGAGGAGGAGGTTACCATCGGGTAGATACCGTGGTCCGGATCCTTAAGCGTACCGAGCTGACCTTCGAGCAGAACGGTCTTTCCTGCCTTCAGCGCATCTCTCAGGAACTTTGAAGTGTCGCAGAGATAAGGCGCGATCTGGTCGCGGTAGCTGTGAAGCGTCTCAAGCAGCTCGTCAAAGTTGATCTCCGGCTTGTGATAGAGGTCGCGCAGCTGGACGTTTTTCAGCTCAACGACGCGCTTCAGACGCTCAACAAGCGTTTCCTCATCGAAGAGCTCGTTTACCTCAAAGCCGATCTTTGCATATTTGTCAGAGAAGAAGGGCGCGATTCCGGATTTTGTGGAACCGAAGGATGCCTTTCCAAGGCGCTCTTCCTCATACTGGTCAAACAGGATGTGATAAGGCATTACGATCTGAACGCGGTCGGATACGAGTATCTTCGGCTCCGGTACGCCGCCGGCCTCAACATCTGCCAGCTCCTTGATAAAAGCAGGTACGGAGAATGCTACGCCGTTTCCGATGACGCAGGTCGTATGATCGTAAAAAATGCCGCTCGGAAGAAGATGAAGTGCAAATCTTCCGTAATTATTGATAATGGTATGCCCGGCATTGGCACCGCCCTGATAGCGGACGATGATATCGGAAGTCTCGGCGAGCATATCTGTGATCTTGCCCTTGCCCTCGTCTCCCCAGTTTGCACCGACTATTGCTCTTACCATAATAACCCTCCTGAATTGTTTTCCGTAAAATGGTACAGATCAGTCCGCTGAACGCTTTCATATGCGGACACTATTTCTAGTATAAAATGAAGTGAAGGTTTTTTCAATGTGTAAGTATAAGAAATTTGCAGAGAAATTTGGATGGAACGGGACGGGCCTTACAGACGGATCAGATGGAAATGGATGCGATTCGTGCCTGCGTGCTCTTGCAAGGCCATTTTTTGCATGCTATGATGAAAAACAGAATCGGTATAATGAAAAACAGGGTCGGTATCAGGACAGAATTTGTAGCGGAGGCAAACATGACGGAACAGAATATAAAACCGGAGAGAAAAGAGTTCATAGACAAGCTGATCGCGGTGAAAAAGAAAGCCTGTATCTTTGACCTGGATGGTACGATCGCGGATACGGTGCGTTCGATCGCGTATACGGGAAATCAGACGCTCGGGGCATTTTCCTATCCGCCTCTTCCAGTGGAAAACTACAATTACTATGCAGGTGATGGTGCGAAGGAATTATGCAGACGTTTTCTGAGTGCTGCGCGTGACGGAAGACAAAACACCTGGGACGCGCCAACGGAGTGGGAACGGGCAAAACGCATTCCGGATGATGACGCGGAGTTTCAGGCGGTATACGGAAAGTACCAGGAGCTTTTCGTGACATCCTGCATGTATGAGGTAAAGCCGTTTCCGGGTATCATGGAAATGCTTAACGGGCTTAAGGAACGCGGGATCAGGATCGCGGTGCTGTCCAACAAGCCGCATGGACGGACGGTGGATGTCGTGGAGCGGGTTTTCGGAAAGAACTTTTTTGATATCGTACAGGGACAGGTGGACGGCGTGCCGAAAAAGCCGGCTCCGGACGGCGCATGGAAGATCGCGGAAGCGTTCGGTGCAAAGCCGGAGGAATGCATTTACAGCGGGGATACGGATACCGATATGCAGACGGGAAATGCCGCGGGAATGCTGACACTCGGCGTGCTCTGGGGATTTCGTGACGAAGCGGAGCTTACTGCGAACCATGCGATGGCACTGATCAGGAAGCCCGGAGAGCTTCTTTCCTATCTCGGAGATACGGAAAATATCTAAGCGGCAGCCGGAGGCAAGACCCCCGGAAGCAGAAACAGGAGGAATGGGGTATGGGTATGACAGGAGATATGCATGTTTTGGAAGGACTGCTTGATTATGCGGTTCCGGCGGTTTCCACGCTGGTGCTGAAGATCGTGTATACCGTGCTGATCGTACTGATCGGTATGAAGCTTATCAGCCTGATCCGGAAATGGAGCAGAAACAGTCTTATACGCATGCATGTGGACGAGGGCGTCGGCCGGTTCTTAAGTTCGTGCATCGGCGTGGCGCTGTACGGGCTCCTGATCTTTATCGCGGCAGGGGCGCTCGGTGTGAATTCAGCGTCTATCATAGCGCTGCTGGGCTCCGCGGGCATCGCGATCAGCCTGGCGCTGCAGGGAAGCCTTTCGAATTTTGCGGGCGGCGTGCTTTTGCTCCTCGCGAAACCGTTTGTCGTGGGCGATTATATTATCAGCCAGGACGGGGAAGGAACGGTCAGCAGCATCGGGATTATCTATACCACGCTTCTTACGACGGACAACCGGAAGATCGTGCTGCCAAACGGCGCGCTTTCCAATTCGCCGCTCATCAACGTGACGGCGCAGGATAAGCGGCTTGTGATCATCAATGTGAGCATTGAATACAGTGCGGATCTAAAGCGCGCCAAGGAGACGCTTCGGACCTGCTTTTCAAATAATCCGATGATCCTTGCGGGAGAGGGAGACGAGGCCGTCAATGTGTTCGTTGACAGCCTTGCGGACAGCGGCGTGGTGCTTTCTGCCCGCGGTTATGTAAAAACGGAGGATTACTGGACGGCAAAAAGGGCGCTGACGGAGGAAACGAAGCTTGCGCTTGATGCGGCAGGAATTGGAATTCCATATCCGAAGCTTGACGTCAGTTTGAAACAATAAGCAGATAAGGCAGTGTAATCAGAGGCAGGAATACCCAGGGGCAGGAATGATTAAGGGCAGGAACGAACTCCTGCTCTTTTTTGTGAGCAGGTTCTTTTGGGCAGACCTCTCAGCATTTCTGCATGACTGCAGTGCTGCCACGTTCACAATTTAGTACATTAACGTGCCTTGACAGATTTTTAAAATAGGTTTATAGTTTACAAAATTTTGACGCCGCATGAGGTTTGCGATACTTTTTGACGGCGCTCTTGATTTGAAAGAGGTATTCCTTCAGGTTATATCTGAAGGATTGCCCGTAAAAGGTGTGGGAGGTCAGGATGAAAATCAGAGAAAGTGCATTGTACCATGAACCCATCGAACATGACGCCTGCGGAATAGGCGCGGTCGTCAATATCAAGGGGCATAAATCCTACGAGATCGTCAGTCAGGCGCTTGCCATAGTAGAGCATCTGGAGCACAGGGCGGGAAAAGATGCTTCCGGAAAAACGGGAGACGGCGTCGGCATCATGCTGCAGATTTCTCATAAGTTTTTTAAAAAGGCAGCAGCGGAGGCCGGGATCAGACTGCCGGGCGAGCGGGAATACGGTATCGCCATGTTCTTTTTTCCGCAGGATGAACTCAGCAGAAACCGCGCGAAGAAGATGTTTGAAAATGTGGTGACAAAAGAGGGCATGGAGTTTCTCGGCTGGAGAAGCGTGCCGACAGCGCCGCCGGTACTCGGTGAAAAGGCGCTTGCCGCCATGCCTTATATCGAGCAGGGATTTGTCGCCATGCCGAAGGGTGTGGAAAAAGGCCTTCCCTTCGACCGCCGCCTGTATGTGGCAAGACGTGTCTTTGAACAATCCAACGATGATACCTATGTCGTATCCTTCTCTTCGAGAACCATTGTCTATAAGGGCATGTTTCTTGTGCATCAGCTCCGCCGTTTTTACGGGGATCTGCAGGATCATGATTATGAATCCGCCATTGCCGTTGTACATTCCCGCTTCTCTACCAATACCAACCCTTCCTGGATGCGCGCGCACCCCAACCGCTACATTGTACATAACGGAGAGATCAATACGATCCGCGGAAACATCAATAAGATGCTGTCCCGTGAGGAAACGATGGAATCCGTTCATTTTAAGAACAATCTCTACAAGGTGCTTCCGATCATCAATTCGGACGGATCCGATTCGGCAATGCTTGATAACGCGCTCGAATTTCTGATGATGAGCGGCATGGACCTTCCGAAGGCGGTCATGATCACCATCCCGGCGCCCTGGGAGCACGAGCGCTTTATGAATCAGGAGATCAGGGACTTCTACCATTATTATGCAACGATGATGGAACCATGGGACGGACCTGCATCCATTATCTTCTCGGACGGCGACCAGCTCGGTGCCGTGCTCGACAGAAACGGACTGAGACCGTCGAGGTATTACATTACGGATGACGGAAATATGATCCTTTCCTCCGAGGTCGGTGCGCTTCCGATCCCGCCGGAAAAAATCGTGAAAAAGGACAGACTGCGTCCGGGCAGGATGCTGCTCATCGATACGGTGCGCGGGGAACTCATTCCGGATGAGGCGCTGAAGGAGATGTATGCAAACCGCAAGCCGTACGGCGAATGGATCGACAGCAATCTTGTGGAGCTTGCTTCGCTTCCGATTCCGAATAAGTCCGTACCGGCGCTTTCTTCAGAGCTTCGCGCAAGATTCCAGAAGGCTTACGGATACACCTATGAGCAGCTGAATACCATGATCCTGCCAATGGCAAGAGACGGTCAGGAGGCGGTTTCCGCAATGGGCGCGGATTCGCCGCTCGCGGTGCTCTCCCGTATGCATCAGCCGCTCTATAACTACTTTAAACAGCTCTTTGCCCAGGTTACAAACCCGCCGATCGATTCCATCCGCGAGGAAATCGTGACCTCGACGAGCGTATACCTCGGACGGGAGGGAAATGTTCTTGAGGATGTGCCTCAGAATTGCAATATCCTGCACATTGAGAGCCCGATCTTAAGCGGAACGGATCTTCTTCGGATCAAAAACATGAAGAAGTATAAGACGCAGGTCATTCCGATTACTTATTATAAGAATACATCGCTCGCAAAGGCGATCGAGCGCCTGTACCTGGAAGCGGACAGGGCGCATAAGGACGGCGCGGCGATCTTCATTCTGTCTGACCGGGATATGGATGAAAACAGAGTGGCAATTCCGTCATTGCTTGCAATTTCGGCGCTCAACCAGTATCTGATCCGTACGAAGAAGCGGACGTCGGTCGCGCTGATTCTGGAAAGCGGAGAGCCGAGAGAGGTGCATCATTTTGCGGCGCTTCTGGGCTACGGCGCTTCCGCGATTCATCCGTACCTTGCGCATGAATCCATTAAAGAGCTCATTGAAAACGGAATGCTGGATAAGGATTATTACGCGGCGGTGCAGGACTACAATCACGCCGTGATCCATGGCATTGTAAAGATCGCTTCCAAGATGGGAATTTCCACGATCCAGTCCTACCAGGGCTCGCAGATCTTTGAGTGCATCGGTATCTCAAAGGAGGTCGTGGATGAGTATTTCACAAATACGGTAAGCCGTGTGGGCGGCATTACTTTAAAGGATATTGAAAATGATGTAAACGCGCTGCACTCACGCGCATTTGATCCGCTCGGTCTGGATGTGGATCTGACGCTTGATTCGATCGGCTCACATAAGGAACGCGCGGGCAAGGAGGAGCATCTCTACGACCCGGTGACGATCCATCTTCTGCAGAAGTCGACGATGACAGGAAACTATGAGCTGTTTAAACAGTATTCGGAAGCGCTGCATAAGGAAAAAACAGTGAACCTGCGTTCGCTGATCGATATTGATACCTCGGGCTGCAAACCGGTCCCGCTGGACGAGGTCGAGCCGGCAGAGAGTATTGTCAGGCGCTTTAAGACGGGTGCGATGTCTTATGGCTCTATCTCCCAGGAAGCGCATGAAACGCTTGCGATCGCGATGAACCGCCTCGGCGGCAAGTCGAACACGGGAGAAGGCGGCGAGGACGTAGAGCGTCTTGTGCCGCAGGCAAACGGAACGAACCGGTGTTCCGCGATCAAACAGGTCGCATCGGGACGCTTTGGCGTGACAAGCCGCTACCTGACGAGCGCAAAGGAAATTCAGATCAAGATGGCGCAGGGCGCAAAGCCCGGAGAGGGCGGACAGCTTCCCGGCACGAAGGTCTATCCCTGGGTTGCAAAAACCAGACATTCAACGACGGGCGTTACGCTGATCTCGCCGCCGCCGCATCATGATATTTATTCGATCGAGGATCTCGCACAGCTCATTTATGACTGTAAGAATGCAAATACCGATGCGCGTATTTCTGTAAAGCTCGTGTCGGAGGCGGGTGTGGGAACCGTCGCAGCAGGCGTTGCAAAGGCAGGCGCACAGGTTATCCTCGTATCAGGCTATGACGGAGGGACGGGAGCGGCGCCGAGAAACTCGATCTACAATGCGGGTCTTCCATGGGAGCTCGGCGTTGCGGAAGCGCACCAGACGCTTATCCAGAACGGGCTTCGCGATCAGGTAATCCTGGAGACGGACGGCAAGCTGATGGACGGACGGGACGTGGCGATCGCGTGCATGCTCGGCGCGGAGGAGTTCGGCTTTGCGACAGCTCCACTTGTAACGATGGGCTGCGTAATGATGCGTGTCTGCAATCTGGATACCTGTCCGATGGGTATCGCGACGCAGAACCCGGAGCTTCGGAAACGCTTTATCGGAAAGCCGGAGTATGTGGAAAACTTCATGCGTTTTACGGCTGAGGAGCTCAGAGAGATCATGGCAGAGCTCGGTATCCGCAGGCTGGATGAGCTTGTAGGCCGCACGGATCTTCTGAAGAAGAAAAACGCGCCGCATTACAATAAGATCGGCAGAGTGGATCTTACGGCAATTCTCGGAAATCCGTACGAGGGCGTGAAGCTCAAAGGCTATGCCGAAAAGGACAGCTTCCGCTTTGAACTCGAAAAGACGATGGATGAGGCGGTGTTCTTAAAGAAGCTTAAGAAAAATATCGCGGACGGAACGAAGGCGGAGCTTTCCGTTGAGGTTACCAATACCAACCGCACGCTTGGAACGATTCTCGGCTCTGAGATCACCAGGCACCATCCGGACGGACTTCCGGAGGACACGATCGTGATCAATTGTACGGGAGCCGGCGGACAGAGCTTCGGCGCATTTATTCCGCAGGGGCTTACGCTCAGGCTGACAGGCGATTCCAATGATTACTTCGGAAAGGGGCTTTCGGGCGGAAAGATTTCCGTACGCGTGCCGGAAAAGAGCCGGTTTGCCGCGGAAGACAATATTATTATCGGAAATGTGGCGCTTTACGGAGCGACCTCCGGCAAGGTGTTTGTAAACGGCGTCGCGGGCGAGCGCTTCTGCGTCAGAAACTCCGGTGCGACTGCGGTCGTTGAAGGTGTGGGAGATCACGGCTGCGAATATATGACGGGCGGACGCGTCTGCGTGCTCGGCCCTACCGGCAAGAACTTTGCGGCAGGCATGAGCGGCGGCGTTGCCTATGTGCTCGATGAAAACAGGGATCTCTACAAGCGGATGAACAAGGCGCTTGTCTGCGTGGAAGAGGTTACCGGAAAATATGATGTGCTTGAGCTCAAGGAAATGATCGAAGAGCACGTCAGGGAGACAGGCTCAGAAAAAGGGAAGCGAATCCTTGCGAACTTTTCCGAGTATATCGGAAAATTCAAGAAGATCCTGCCGTATGACTATATGCGCATGATGAATACCATCTACCAGATGGAGGAACGGGGGCTTAACTCCGAACAGGCGCAGATCGAAGCATTCTATGCAAATACGAGGAGGGAAGGATAATGGGAAAGATCACAGGATTTTTGGACTATGAAAGAAAGAATTCCCGTACGCTGCCTCCTGCGGAACGCCTTAAGAATTTCCGGGAGTTTCATGTGCCGCTTGAGGAAGAGGAGCAGGAACGCCAGGGCGCACGCTGCATGGACTGCGGTGTTCCATTCTGCCAGTCGGGCTGTATGCTCTGCGGGATGACCTCGGGCTGCCCTTTGAATAACCTTTGCCCGGAGTGGAACGATGCGCTGTATCACAGCAACTGGGATCTTGCGTTCAGACGTCTGTTAAAGACAAACGCGTTCCCGGAGTTTACCGGCCGTGTCTGCCCTGCGCTTTGTGAAGCGGCGTGTACCTGCGGACTGCACGGGCCTGCGGTAAGCATCCGGGAGAATGAGCTTTCAATCATTGAGCATGCGTTTTTATCAGGCACGATGAAGGCAAAGCCGCCAAAGGTAAGAACAGGGAAAAAGATCGCGGTCATCGGTTCAGGCCCTGCGGGACTGTCGGCAGCTTACTGGCTCAATCAGCGCGGTCACAGTGTGACGGTGTATGAGCGCAGCGACCGCATCGGCGGTCTCCTGATGTACGGCATTCCGAATATGAAGCTGGATAAATCCATGATCGCAAGACGTCAGGCTCTGCTTGAGGCAGAGGGCATCACGTTTGTGACCGGTGCAGATGTAGGGAAAGACGGCGCGTATGCGGCTGCTAAGCTGAAGCAGGACTATGACAGCATCGTGCTTGCCTGCGGCGCTTCCAATCCGCGCGACATCAAAGCGCCTGGACGGGAGAGTGAGGGAATTTACTTTGCGGTGGATTATCTGTCCCGGACGACAAAGACGCTTCTGGATACAGGCTTTCAGGACAACGGCGGTACGGCAGCAGCAGGAAAGAACGTGGTCGTCATCGGCGGCGGTGATACCGGCAATGACTGTGTCGGAACCGTGCTCAGACAGGGCGCAAAAAGTGTGGTTCAGCTCGAGATGATGCCGAAGCCGCCTGCAGAGCGAACGGCGGATAACAGCTGGCCGGAGTGGCCGCGGGTGCTTAAGACGGATTACGGTCAGGAAGAAGCCGCTTCGCTCTTTGGAAGTGATCCGCGTGTTTATCAGACGACGGTAAAGGAATTTAAAGCGGATAAGAACGGAAAGCTTAAATCGCTTGTGACGATTTCCCTTAAGCCGCAGAGGGATGAAAAGACTGGCAGGATGAATATGGTGCCTGTTGAAGGTTCGGAAAAGGAGCTGAAAGCAGAGCTTGTGCTGATCGCGGCAGGCTTCCTTGGCGCGCAGAGCTATGTGGCGGATGCATTCTCCGTAAAGCTCTCTCCGCGTACAACGATCGATGCGAACGACAGTGATTTTGCCACCTCGGATCCGAAGGTGTTTGCCTGCGGCGATGTGCGCCGTGGACAGTCGCTTGTCGTATGGGCACTGCACGAGGGCTATGCCGCCGCAAGCAGTGTGGATAAGAAACTGATGGGTTATACCGGAATCGAATAAAAATGCTTCGTGATCATACGAATGTAAAAGCAGCGTCCACCGATCAGACGATCAATGGGCGCTGTTATTTTGTTTTTCTAATGCCAGTCCGATCAATCGATCCATAGATGCGCCTCTCACATTTTTCCA
>JAUNHA010000011.1:24264-45000 GCA_030524135.1 Eubacteriales bacterium | reverse complement strand
TTTCTAATGCCAGTCCGATCAATCGATCCATAGATGCGCCTCTCACATTTTTCCAGGAGATATTGTGTATCGTAATCACATTTTTATTGCATATTAAGCGCCCACCGGCGGTATCACCCGGCAGGAAATCAGAAACGGTTCCCTGCTTTTTATTTGCCTGGATAATCGTTAGCATTTTGAAAAAAGAAATACGGAAAGCTTGCTTGACATTCTGCTTAAACATGCTATACTGAAAGCATGGAAAGTAAACTTTCCGTAAGAAAGGAAATCTGCATGAAAAATCGACTGGAAGAACTTCGCAAACAGCGGGGAATCAAGCAAGAAGAATTAGCAAACGCATTGGAGGTATCACGGCAGACAATCGGCTCCCTGGAAAATGGGCGCTACAATCCGTCCATTCAGCTGGCCTTCAAAATTGCCCGATATTTCAATATGAGTATAGAAGAAATCTTTATTTATGAGGAGGATGCAAAATGAAAGAAAAGAAGCCATTGATCATTGAAATTTTAGCAGGTATTGTATTGATATGTGCCGGATGGGTTATCAAGGCTGATTATTATTCAACCATGATTTTTTCTATGGGTGTTGGAATCGCTTTTGCTTCTATCGTACAGTTGCTTCGTATCACTTACTGGAAAAATCCGAAGCGCTATACAGAGTATGAGGCGAAAAAACGGGAAGCTTATATCAACAGTGTTGATGAGAGAAAACAGTATTTACGGGTAAAAGCCGGTCATGTCGCATATCAAATCATGACGTTTTCTTTACTCATCTTATCGCTTGTACTTGCATTGCTTAGAGTAGAAGCGTGGGTAACAGCGATGGTATTTTTACTTTTTGTCTGTCAGTGGCTGGTTGGCATCATCGCCTTTCGTATATTGGCAAAGAGAATGTAGTCAAGAACAAATAGTCGGAGTATAGACCACAACTTGTTTGATTGACAAATTTGAGAAAAGAGAATAATATATACTTAATAAAATGGATATAGTAATTCTAGAATATTAAGGAAAGGAAAGTGAGGCTATGCTCTATGATGATATTTTAGAAAACTACAAAGAAGCTGAACCTATTTTCTTTTCTGATTTAGAGAGAGGGGGCATATCAAAATCAGCACTTAATCAGCAGTTGAAAACAATGTGCAAGAATGGTTTTCTGGAAAAGTATGATACAGGCATTTACTATCGTCCAAAGAAATCATTACTCAAATCTTCTATTGGACCAAATGCGGATATGGTGGCAAGATATCGATTTATTTCAAAAGGAAAGAATGTAGATGGCTTCTATGCGGGTAATTCCTTTGCAAATCAACTTGGAATATCTACCCAGGTTCCTCGTGTGGTAGAGATTGTCAGCAATAATACCAATTCTTCGGCCCGTGAAATTATGATTGGTAATCGCCCGTTTTATGTAAGAAAACCTGTTGTTCCGGTGACAGCAGAGAATGTATATGTTCTTCAAATGTTGGAGCTTTTGAAAAATCTTGATGCATATCTGGATGGAAGCTATCAGGATGCAAAAGAAAAAATAGCAGAGTATATCGAAATGCATGGAATAACACGTAAAGATATTGATTTATATATCCGTGATTATCCGGGAACAGTATTTAAATACTATTATGAGTTGGAGCTGGATCATGTACTTGCATAAAGAAAACAGAGAATTATTCAGAGATGCAATCCTGTTTACTTCTGAAAGGCTGAATATCAGTGAAGATATTGTTGAAAAGGATTATTATGTAACGCTTATATTACATAAGTTGGCAATAATTGATCATCCTGTTGTCTTCAAAGGGGGAACTTCGTTATCGAAGGCTTATAGATTAATTGATAGGTTTTCGGAAGATATTGATATCACATTTACGGAACATCTGGGCGAAGCCCGAAGAAAGAAACTGAAATATAACATTTTAAAACCAATCGCTGATGAACTTGGTTTGAATATCAAGAACTTTGATTCAATCCAGATTGACAGAGATTTGAATCATTATGATTTTTATTATAAATCAGTTGTCGGGAATAGGGGTGCTGCCCCTATTCCTGCATATGTGAAATTAGAGACTGCGCTTAAGTCCTACGCATTTCCGACAGAAGAACGGATGATAGGTAACTATCTATCAGATGCTCTTGGAACAGAAGAACCGGAGTTGATTCAGGAATATGGACTGGCTGAATTCTCAATGTGCGTTCAGACATTAGAGAGAACATTGATTGATAAAATATTTGCAGTTTGCGATTATTATCTTCAGGATAAACCACATAGAAATGCCAGGCATTTATATGATATCTACAAGCTTGCATCCAAAGTGGAAATTAATGATTCATTTATGAAGCTTGTGAAAGAAGTAAGAAATCATAGAATGACGTTGGGAATTGGGGTTGCGCCAGCAGCTCCTGGAGATATAGATATATTAGAATTAGTTAATAAAATCTGTAAGGAAGATTTCTATAAAGATGATTATAGAGATACAACGAGAAAATTGATTTCCGAAAATATTGATTATGCGATATTAAGAGATTATTATCTGGAACTTGTGAATAGAATTTTTAAAATGCTTTAAATGAAACGATCTTTTATTGAGCCGGAGGCTGGTTGAAAGCCTCCGGCTATTATGTTGCCCTTTTCGGCGTATAGGACAAAACGTGTTGGTTTTCCTTCTGGAAGACTGCGGCAGCAACAGGGCATAATGCAGCTTATGCCTGATAAAAAGAGCTGATCATGCAATAAATTTAAGAAATGCCTCGACCTGTGCGCTGAGGGTCTGTTCATCCCCGGCAGAAAGTGTAAGCACATTGCTGCCCCAGCCCTCGGGGGAAACGGTAATGCCGGTTTCCGGGTCATTCATGAGCTTCATTTTCATAAATGGAAGCAGGGCATCCAGATGTTTGCGGACAGTTGCAGTCGCATTTTTTCCGCCGGCTCCGCTGATCGTTACAGGCTTTCCTGCAACAGCCGTACCACTGGAGAAATCTCCGGCTTTTAACGGACGGGAGAGCCAGTCGAGCAGATTCTTAAGCACACCCGGGATGTTGAAGTTGTATTCCGGAGAGAAGATCCAGACAGCGTCGGCTGCCGCCAGTTCACCACGGACGCGCGCTACCGCCTCAGGCGCCGGAAACTCAATATCCTGATTCATATACGGAAGATCCGCGTACTCGAGGAAACGGACTTCTGCGCGGTCTCCGATCAGCGCGGCCGCTTTTTCTGCGAGCTGGCGGTTAAAGGACTGTGCTCTCAGGGAGCCTGTGATCATTAAGATGGATTTTTTATTCATTTGCTTCTGTCTCCTTTTCATTGTGCTTGAATTTTTTTAACAGTCTGGAAAGCAGGGAGAGCTCTTTTTCAGTAAAGCCACTGAAAATAGAGGCGACATTTGCAATGTGCGGCGGCAGTACGGCTTCCACTTTTTTTCGGCCTGCATCTGTCAGGCTTATGCGGAATGAACGCCTGTCATCACTGTCCGGTGTCTTCTGAATCAGACCATCGCGTTCCATATTCCGCAGTATGACGGTCATATTTCCGGAAGTGGCGAGAAGTTTTGAAATAAGCTCGCAGACCCGGAGACTGCCTCTGCTGTAGAGCGTTTCCAACACGGCAAACTGCGGGGGCGTCAGCTGGTGTGCACGCAGTATTTCGCTTTCTTTGCTGAGAATCACGCGCTCGGCTTTGTGAAATACGATCATCGCGTGAAGCGCGCTTTGGTGTTCGGTAAATAGCCTGTTAAGCTCATTTGCAGATGCAGACATATCAGTTTCTCTCCTTCTTTTTAAAATCAAGATATCACTAATTAGTGATAAAAACAAGAGAAGAATCAAAAAGTTAAGAAATAAGTTAATTATGACTAACTTTTTTAAGAAATGGAATTGACGTGAAAAAAACAGGATGCTATATTATCTAAGTTAGTCAAGGCTAATGGCTGTTCAGTCAAAGCATGGCCTGTATTTTATGAGGAGGGAATATGAAGAGAAAGCATCTGATGAGACGGGCGGCAGCGCCTGTTTTGGCAGCTGCCTGCGTGTTTTCGCAGACCGGCGCTGTATTTGCAGCGGCAGGAAGCGTAACGGGACCGGCTTCTTATGCATCCGGTACATGGCAGCAGGACGAAGCCGGATGGCGCTATGTTAACGCGCAGGGCGTGATGAGTACGGGATGGATTCACACGGCATCCGGCTGGTATTATCTGGATCCTTCGACCGGTCTTATGAAGACAGGATGGTTCCAGGATACGGACGGAAAGTGGTATTATTTTGAGACGGCGGCAGAGGGCGTTGAGGGACGTCTTCATTCAGGCTGGCTGCAGGCTGCGGACGGCAGCTGGTATTTCCTGAATACGCTGCATGACGGCAATTTCGGAGCAAGGCTCACGGGACTGCAGTGGATCAATGGAAGCTGCTATTATCTGTCAGAGGCAGACGGTGCGGATCAGGGCAAGATGCTGAAAAGCACGACTTTACCAGACGGACAGCAGGTCGATGAAGAGGGACGCCTGTTGGATGAGAACGGTGCAGTACGCCATGACCAGCAAGGACTTCCTGCGACAGAGCAGGTGATCACGTCTTCCGCAAGCGGTTCGGGTTCCGGATCGGGCGGCGGCAGCAGCTCAGGCGGAAATCATTCCGGCGGGAACTCTGACTCCGATGGCAACAGCGGGGATAATCAGTCCGGAAACAACGGAGGCGGTTCTTCGGGAGGGAATTCCGGGGACGGCGGTTCCGGAAATAATGGAGGCGGAAGTGATTCCGGTTCTGGAAATGATGGCGGTTCAGACGGCGGCGATGCAGAGAAAGCTTCCCTGATCGACGAGACCCAGTCAGTTTATCAGACCGTTGACAGTCTCGGACGCTGGCTTCCGATCGTATTTGATGAGGGCTACAACAAAGATAACACGATCATCACGGTAGACGGCGAGCAGGTCAATGGTTATGTAACGGATGTGACGACGGACGGCAGCATCGCAAAGCTTGCACTGCTTTCAAAACCGAAGACACTGACAGTAACGGCTGCAGATGACAGCAGCAAATCCGAGACAGTAGAGCTCGGCGGTGCCGGTGCGGATGCGGTATATGAAGGTGCGGACGGCTATCTTCCGGAGAAGATCCTGACGCACGGACCGGTTGCGACCTGGGATTATTATCTGACAAATTATGATGATGACGGTAATGTGCGCATTTCTCCAAAGCGGACGACTTTTAACCTCGGGGAAGAAGTCGTACAGCATCCGAGCTATGCACCCGATGCAGAGGTTGATAAGGACGGAAATGCGACAGTCACCATCATGTTCAACTACAACACGGACGAGGAAAAGGCGTGGTTTGACGGCATTACCGGTTATGAGCTTGTGGATTATGATGAGCGGAAGGATTCGATCAATGATCATCTGGAAGGAGAAAGCCAGGCAAATGTCAGCCACGGCAGCGGTAAGGTCGGTCAGATCACGATCAAGGCGCCGCAGGATAATTTCAGAAATAACGGACGTTATTATGTGCGCGTAAAGTCCTCTGCCGGCAGTGCGGCTCTGGTTCCGATTCATCTTGTGAATGAAAAGGCTCCGGAATTTAAGGTGAGCGATTCGGTGCAGTCCGGAAAGAACCTGCATTTTGCAGTAGAAAACATGGTTTATGGCATTGAAACGCCGATCGAGCGCGTAACGCTTGAGGATCCGACAGGCGATGTGCGCGAGCTTCGCTACATTGATGACTGGTTCCTGTTCAGTCAGGATCTGTTTGTGCTGTACAATGATGTCAAGGCAGAAGACGGCCGCAATAATCTGCAGTACAATGGCAATTACACCATGACTGTCTATTCGAACGGCTTTAAGACGGTATCCGTGAAATTCAACGTATCAGACGGAATTGATGCACCGTCAAAGGCGAGATCCGCTGTATCTTTCTATGATGGCATCAGCACTGCATCAACGGGCGGCGGAAGCACTGGCGGAAGCGGCTCCGGAAGCACCGGCGGTCTTGCGATTTCCGCAAACCTGATCTTTGACAGCGACCTGCTTGTAAATGCACTTCTGCTGGATCAGATCGATATGGCAAACGATGCATCTGAGGCAGTTCTTGAATGGTGGGACAATGTAATCAAGGATGCTCTTTTTGAAGTCGGCGGCGCTTATCTGGATTGGACCGACTACATGAATGAGGTCAACAATACGCTTGTTGAGAGCGGAAGCTGGCTGCCTTATGCAGAGTATGCGGATGCGGGTAAGGCGTATGCATATCCGCCGGCAACTGCGAAGGAAGTGCTGGAGGATGGTCTGCTTGGAGACATTCAGGAAAACGGCGACTATGCAAAGGTTGAAGCGCCGGAGCATACAATTGAGCAGAATGAGAATGGCAAGGACCTTGTGATCCGCTTCAAAGACGGTGCGGAGTATGTTGAAAAGATCTACGAGATCTACAAGGACGGCACGACCTGGACCGGAATCGATAAGAAAAGCTATGGAGTAAGCACAGATGGCACAGACGGCATTCTCACGATCAGCAAAGATCAGTTTAAGGCAGGAGAAGAGCATACCTTAAGCATCCGTGCGACTGGTTATCGTCCCTGTGCGTTTAAGTTCACTTATGCAATTGTGCAGGAGGAGAATCTGTCTATCAAGGTTAATTATCCTGCAGGAAAAGATGCATTTACTGCGGTAAAGACCGAGATTGGAAACAAGGACTTATACGTTGCGGATACAAGTTTTGCGATAGAAAATTCGGAAGGCGGCTTCCTCAGCGGGCTGACCTCAGTTGTACTGGATGAGACTGACAATGTCGATATCCAGGGAGCTGAGGGAAGTGATGCGGCATACTATGTGATTTCTGCGGATAAAACGCAGATTGAAGTTCACTATGTGAAGGAAGGAGCGCATACGCTGAGCCTTCGCTCGAAAGGATATCCGAATCCTCTGAAGGTTACATTTACAGTCGTGAATGCAGAAGAAGAGGAAACGCCGGAGCTTGTGACACCGGGAATTGCCGGCTTTAGCTATAAGGCTGGTCAGTTCACGAAGGCCAATGTATACCGTGTGACCTTCAATGGAGTTTCCGGAGAAGCTTTGACGAAATATATTGATGCAATCAATGCAGTACAGGTTGGAGATACAGGCTATAGCCGTGGCTCAGGACTGATGTGGTATGAAACATCTAAATGGGCATGCGAAGTGACAGATGATACCGGTTCTGTTTCTGCCTATGATTGTCTGGATCTGACCACAGATGGTTTCAGTAACACGGAAGATACTGTCGTCATCATTGAAGCAGAGGGCTATGAGACAGTTACCTTTACCGTTGATAAGGATAAGAACCTGAAGGGAGATGGCAGCGGGCTGTTGGCAGTGCCGTCAGTAGAGAGCACGGAGTATGTGGAAGAACGTTATTCGGATCCGGCATATTATCGTCTTACCTTTGAAGATAGTGAGGCAGGAGTGAGCTATCTTACGAATCTGAGTAAACAAGATTCAGCTTATGCGACAGTCAATGGTACAAGTTATGAAAAACGGGGTATTCTTAGCACAAGTACAAAGCAAGGCTTTAAGGTTACAAGTAGCTATGACGGAATGAATCCCGGATATCGTTATGTTGATTTGACAGTAGATGCATTCAATAAAGAGACGAACGAAGTCGTAATCTATGTAGACGGCTATAAGCCGCTTACAGTTCAGGTAACTAAGGCAGGGGCAGAGGAACCTGATGTACCGGGTACAGGAGAAATCGCTCCGAAGGTAACCAAGGCAGAATACAATGCAGAGCGTGATTATATTTATTACAAATATCCGGCGTATTATAGTCTGACATTTGAGGCAACGGATGAGGCTCTGACTGAGACCTATCTCTCTGAAAAGGTTAATCTTGTAACTGTAAATGGCGAGGAGTATGCAAAGTCAGCAAGTCTGCAAAACGCAAGCTATGCGTTCAGACCGAGTGATGATAATTACGGCAATTTCCGCTACTTGTATCTGACTACAGAAGCGTTTACAAAGGAAGTCAATGAAGTTGTAATTGAGGCAGACGGCTACGAAACGCAGACCGTGTATATCACCAAGGACGGCAAACTGACGGATGAAGGTAGTGAAGAAGAAACTTTAAAGGCTCCGCCGGTAAAGGAGCCGACTGCCAAGAAGGACAGTTATGATGGCTCATATTCATTAACCTTTGGAATGGGCAACGATGATTGGGTTAAAAATGTCAACGGACTGAGTGTTAATGGAGAAGCATATACTGAAGGATATGGCTATAGCAGTGATACGGAATATCGTATTTCAAATGTAACGGATGGAGTCATCAAATTCGGAAACGGAGCAGTCACAGAGGATGTCAATGAAATTGTAATTTCTGCAGAGGGTTATGAAGATTTGACACTCTATATTACAAAAGATGGCGAGCTAACAGAGGGAAGTGGTGAAGAAGAGACCGTACAGGCTCCGCCTACGGCCAAAGAGCCAATCTATAAGCCAAGCTACCTTAGTGGAAATTATTGGGAAGTTGGATTTGATGCCAAAGCCAAAGAAATCGATGCATATCTGGCAGCAGTTAACTTCACGCTGAAAGTTGATGGAGACGACTACACGAAAGCAGATAGCTTCTATGGATCATTGAGTGCGCGGGAATATACAACGGGAATCGGGGCCTACGGAACTGTACTGAAGATCGCCGCAGAGGGATTAGACCTCGGAACACACGAGGTTGTCATTACTGCAGATGGTTACGAGGATCTTACATTTACGATTAAAGTAACGAAGTCCACAGCTGCAGCGGATGTTCTGGCAGAGCTGGAAGAAGATCTCGACAGCACGCTCGCCGTACCTGAGAAGGAAGCGACCACAGATGATACAGCTGTTCCGGAGAAGAATGATACTGCAGCAGATGATGCCGGGAAGAACGAGGCTGAGGACGAAGCAGCAGGACAGTCCGACGAGACGGAGCAGTCTGACAAGGCGGAGCTTCCGGAAAAGGAAGAGACGAATGCGGATGATCAGGATGCAAATGCTTCAGATGATGAGAAAGCTGACGACGCAGATGATGAGACAGTAACCGACAAAGCCGAAGAGGACAATTCTGACGAAGCATTAGAGGAAGAAAGTGATCCGGAAGATGCTGACGATGAGGCCTCTGTTGAGAAGCAGGAGGATGCTGTTGAAGACGAGACTGCTGAAGAAGAGAATGCGTCTGAGGCGGAGGAAGAGGATTCTGCAGACGACGGGGCAGATGTGAGTGAAGCAGAGGCGGAAGCTGTAACAGAAGCTTAAGTGCAAATGAGATCCGGCAGACGGGAGGAACCTTACTTGAAACGATTTTATCCGGTTCTTCTCATGATGCTGATGTGCGCCTGCGGGAGCAATCCCCAGGGACAGACAAACGGAGCGGCGATTGAAAGCCGCTCCGTTCTGCGCACAGAGGCAGCAGAGAAAGAAAGCGAGACAGAGGATACGGCAGAGGCAGCAGAGGAGGAACGTGCATTTTTTGCAATGAACACCTATATGCGCATTCGTGCTTATGACGCGGATACAGCGCTTATGGATCAGGCTGAGGTACGCGTAGAGGAACTTGAAGCCCTGTTTTCCACGACAAGGGAAGAAAGTGAGATCGCGATACTTAACCGGGATAAAACAGCAGCGCTTTCCGGTGAAACGGAGGAGCTTATGCGACTTGCGCTTTCTCTCTGCGAAAGGACGGAAGGCGCGCTGGATATTTCCGTCTATCCGGTCGTCCGGAGCTGGGGCTTTACAACAGGAGAATACCGGATACCGGAGCGTGCAGAGCTGGATACACTCCTTCGCTATGTGGACTACAGAAATGTAAAACTGGAGAAAGGAACAGCATTGATCGGAGCGGATATGATGGTAGATCTCGGGAGCGTTGGAAAGGGCTATACCGGAGATCAGCTCGCGGCGCTTTTGAAGGAAAACGGTGTACAGTCCGCGCTGCTTGACCTTGGCGGCAATATACAGACGGTCGGCAGGAAACCTGACGGATCGCTCTGGAAGATTGGTATCAAGGACCCGAAAAAGCCGGATTCACAGGTTGGGGGCGTTTCGGTCGAGGATGAGGCAGTCATTACCTCCGGCGGCTATGAGCGTTATTTTACCGGCGAAGACGGAGAAATCTACTGGCACATCATCGATCCGGCTACGGGCGAGCCTGCGCACAGCGGGCTGCTTTCCGTAACGATCATCGGAAAGAGCGGCGCGTTATGTGACGCCCTGTCCACCTCGCTGTTCGTAATGGGCCTTGAGGGGGCGACAGAGCAATACCGGACTTACGGCGATTTTGAAGCGGTGCTGGTTGCACAAAACGGGACGGTCTATATTACAGAAGGGCTCAGGGATCGTTTCACATTGGCGGAGGGGCTGGATCCTGACCGGCTGCAGGTGATCGAAAAATGACAGAAGCTGACCGGAATGCGACGGCAGGCGGGAGACAGACAGCAGAAAAGAAATGATAAAAAAACTGCTTGACAGCCCTGTGAAAGAGTGCTATCCTAAGCGCAACAATCAAACATGGCAAACCGATGATAAAGAGTAAGTAGGCTGTAACGGTCTTCGGGCAGTATGACGGAGATCTTCAATGCGGACGAAAAGAGAGCTGCCGGCGGTGGGATGGCAGTACGGACGGTGCAGGTGAATGGGCTTTAGAGGGCGCTCCGGAATCAAATAGTATGGAGCGACGATATCCGCAATCGTGAAAGGGCGGCATATATGATGGTATATGGATAAGAGGGCTTTCAGCCAAAGCGGGTGGTACCGCGGATATTTTAAAATATTCGTCCCGGACAGATATGATTCTGTCCGGGATTTTTGTTTTGTAAAGCCACCCTCAAACCTGTTTGTCATGCCGATTGAAAAACACATTTTCAATTTTAAAAACGGAGGACAGACAAATGAAAAAGAACATGGCAAAGCTTACGGCAGCAGTGATGGCGGCAGCAATGATGATGGCAGGCTGCGGCAGCCAGGCATCTACGGAGACGACGGCAGCATCTGCAGCAGATGAAACAGCAACGACGGCAGCGGATACACAGGCGGCTGAGAGCGCGGAGAGCAGCGAAAGCGGGGAGACTTCCGAAGCGGCTGCAGACGGCGCGAGCTACACGATCGGTATCGGACAGTTTGCAGAGCACGGTTCGCTTGACAACTGCCGCGAGGGATTTCTGCAGGGACTTGCAGAGGAAGGCATCGTAGAGGGCGAGAACCTGACCGTTGATTATGATAACGCAAATGCAGACGGCTCTACGGCAACGCTTATCAACCAGAGCTATGTAGGAGCGAATGTAGACCTCATCTGTGCGATCGCTACTCCGATGGCACAGGCAGCGTATGCGGCGACGAGAAATACGGATATTCCGGTCATCTATACGGCGGTAACGGATCCGGTAGCAGCAGAGCTTGCAGATGAGAGCGGAAAGCCGGTTGGAAATATCACCGGAACCTCAGACACCCTTCCGGTTGAACAGCAGCTCGAAATGATTCATGAGCTTCTTCCGGATGCAAAGACGCTCGCGATCATGTACACGACTTCAGAGGTCAATTCTGAATCTTCCGTAAAGAAATACCAGGATCTTGCAGCGAATTACGGACTTACGATCAACGCGGTAGGCGTTTCTACGGCAGCGGATATCCCGCTTGCAGCAGACAACATGCTCAACAACTGCGATGCGGTTACGATGATCACGGACAACACGGTCGTATCTTCCCTTCCGACCATTCTTGCAAAGGCAAAGGCGAAGAACATTCCGGTATTCGGTTCTGAGATTGAGCAGGTTAAGCTCGGCTGCCTTGCAGCGATGGGACTTGATTATGTATCCCTTGGAAAGCAGACCGGACAGATGGCGGCAAAGGTGCTGAAGAGCGAGGCGAAGGCTTCCGATATGAATTTTGAGACGATCAGCGAAGCTGCATTCTACGGCAATACGCAGGTGGCTGAAAATCTTGGCATCACGCTTCCGGAGGATCTTGTATCGAATGCGGCTGAGATGTTCGATACGATCACGGAGTAAGACAGAGCGGATGCCGGACGGCAGACGAAAGCAGTTTATACAATTAAGGGCAATAAAAGTAATAAAAACAGCAGAGGCGGTACGGACCGCCTGAAGAAGAAAGATAACAGGAAGTCCCGGCAGGCTCCGATCAGGGAGACCGACTGCCGGGCTTCCCTGCGGGAGCGGATATGGGAACAATTATATTAGGCGTTTTTGAAGAAGGATTTGTCTATGCGATCATGTCGCTGGGCGTTTATATTACTTATAAGATACTGGATTTTCCGGACCTTTCCGTGGACGGAACCTATCCGCTCGGAGCGGCGCTCGCGGCGATGATGATCTCCTCGGGGATGAACTCCCTGCTCGCGCTTCCGGTCTGCTTTCTTGCAGGCATGCTTGCAGGCTGCATCACCGGCGTGATTCATGTAAAGCTTAAGGTGAGAGACCTGCTTTCCGGTATTATCGTGAGTATTGCGCTCTATTCGATCAATCTGAGAGTGGCGGGTGGAAAGTCAAACCTTCCGATCTTTTCAAAGGAAACGATCTTTTCCAACAGCTTCCTTTCGGCGGCAGTGCCCGAGGCAGCAAAGCCGTATGTCACGGTCGGCATTCTGTTTGTAATCATTATGATCTGCAAGGTGCTTCTGGATCTTTATCTGAAGACGCGTTCGGGATATCTTCTGCGCGCGGCGGGAAGCAATGACATTCTTGTGACTTCTCTTGCAAAGGACAAGGGAAGCGTGAAGATCCTCGGCCTTGCGCTCGCAAACGGATTTGCAGCGCTCGCGGGCTGCATCATGTGCCAGAAGCAGGGCGTATTTGACGTCAATATGGGAACTGGAACGATCGTTATCGGACTTGCAAATGTAATCATCGGCACGCAGCTTTTTAAAAACATGAGCTTTATCAGGGCGACGACCGCCGTGATCGCGGGCTCCGTGCTGTATAAGGCATGCGTGGCATTTGCGATCAATAACGGTATGGAGCCGGGAGACCTGAAGCTTGTGACAGCAGCGCTCTTCCTTCTGATCCTGGTTGTGAGCGGTATGCGGAAAGGAAAGGTGAAGAAGCATGCTTAAGCTTAAGGATATCTGCAAATTTTACAATCCCGGCACGATCAATGAGATGTGCCTGTTTCAGGATTATAACCTGAGCGTGGAGGCGGGCGAGTTTGTTTCGATCGTAGGTTCCAACGGTTCCGGAAAAACGAGTATGCTGAATATTATCTGCGGAAGCATTCCGGTGGATTCGGGGACGATCTCCATTGATGATCAGGACATTTCCAAAATGCCGGAATATAAGCGCGCCCGAATGATCGGCCGCGTCTACCAGAATCCGGCGCTCGGCACCTGCCCGGACATGACGATCCTTGAAAATATGTCGCTTGCCGATACCAAAGGAAAGTCCTTCAACCTGAAAAAAGGAACGGATAAAAGCCGGATCGAATATTACAGAGAGCTTCTTTCCGGCATCGGTCTGGGACTTGAAAATAAACTTCACGTAAAGGTCGGATCGCTTTCGGGCGGACAGCGTCAGGCGATGGCGCTTCTGATGTCTACTATGACGCCGATCGATTTTCTGATCCTGGATGAACACACGGCGGCGCTCGACCCGAAGACGGCGGATACCATCATGGAGCTCACGGACAAGCTCGTGCGCGAGAAAAAGCTTACGACCCTCATGGTCACGCACAATCTCCGCTACGCGGTAGAGTACGGAAGCAGGCTTATCATGATGCACCAGGGCCACAATGTGATCGATCTTTGCGGTGCGGAAAAGCAGGCGCTCAAAGTGGATGATATCCTGTATAAGTTCAATGAGATCTCCATCGAATGCGGTAACTAAACAGAAATAACATTCCCGGAAGTAAGGCCATACAGGGCGGCTTTGCTTCCGGGTGTTTTATACCTGCCTGTTTTTGTCCGAAAAAATGCACTTTATTTTTAGGCGCGGCTTCATTATAATGGATATACTACCAAATAAATAGGAATATACGAAAGCGTGGATCCGCAGGCAGAAAGGCAGCGGATGCCGGCTTTGAAATGAGTGATACGAAAGAAGAGAGGTTGCAGGAAATGAGCCTGGGATTGGTGCTTGAGGGCGGCGGTATGCGCGGAATGTACACTGCCGGCGTACTGGATTATTTTATGGAACAGGATTTTTATCCGGACGGCATGATCGGGGTCTCCGCCGGAGCGTGCCACGGCTGCTCCTATGCATCAAAGCAGAAGGGGCGGAGCTACCGGATCAATACGAAGTATTGCAGGGACTGGCGCTATATGAGCTTCCGTTCGCTGCTTCTGACCGGGGATTATTTCGGCGGAAAGTTTGCCTATCACAGAATTCCGGACGAGCTTGAGCCGTTTGATTATGCAGTCTTTGATGCCAATAAGGAGAAAATGCCGCTCTACGTCGCCGTGACGGATGTGGAGACGGGAAAGCCTGTTTATCACAGGATCGAGGAGATGCACCGGGATGTAAGCTGGGTTCAGGCTTCGGCCTCCATGCCGATCATGGCGCGTATCATGGAGCTCGACGGGGGAAAATACCTCGATGGCGGCGTGGCAGACAGCATTCCGCTTCGCTTTATGAGGAAACAGGGCTTTGAGAAAAATATCGTTGTCCTGACACAGGTCGCAGGCTACCGGAAGGAACCGAACAGCATGATGCCGCTGCTGGATCTGAAATACGGCAGAAAATATCCGGAGCTCGTAAAGGCGTCTGCTTCGAGGCACCTGCGCTACAACAAGACGCTTGATAAGATCGGGGAGCTTGAGGCAGCCGGTGAGATCTTTGTGCTGCGCCCGTCAGTAAAGGTGCCGATCTCCCGGATTGAAAAGAATGTATCCAGGATCAATGCGATCTATGAGCTTGGTTATCAGGATGCACAGAGACATTTTGAAGAGATCCGGGCATATGCCGGACGCTGATCGCTGACGGAGGATTACGGTTATGATGGTTTCAACCAAGGGGCGGTATGCCCTGCGTATTTTAATAGATCTTGCGGAGCAGCCGGCCGGGGAATTCGTATCCCTGAAGGCCGTGTCAGAGCGGCAGGGGATTTCCATGAAATATATGGAAGCGATCGTCGCCATGCTGTCAAAGGCGGGATTTCTTGAAAGCCGCCGCGGAAAGACGGGCGGATACCGCCTGTCCTGCGATCCTTCCGGGATCAGGGTAGGCGCGGTGCTTAAGTTTACCGAGGGCAGTCTTGCGCCGGTCTCCTGTATGGAAAACGGCGGCTGCGAGGAATGCGACCGCCAGCCGAGCTGCCAGACCCATCCGATGTGGCGGAGGCTTGACGATCTGATCGAAGACTATCTGGAGGGCGTATCGATCCGCGATCTTATGGAAGGAACAGCGGGAGCTCCGGATTAACGGAGCGGTAAACAGAACGATACACGTCTGAAAAGACAGAACCGGAAAACAGAAAAAGACAGGAAAAAAGGTGAGAGGATAAGTTCCGTCTCACCTTTGCTTTTATATCAGTGCGTTTCTCCTGCCTGAACCTTCACGTCTTCCGTGTTGCGTACCATAGCCTCGATCGCGTATTCCAGGGACTTTGCGATCGCGTCAAGCGGCATGAACGGTGTTCCGTTCGGCTTCGTAACGACCTGTTCGCTTGCGTACGGCACGTGGATGAAGCCGGCGCGGATATTGGGGTAGCGCTTTGCGCACATATACAGGACATTGTACATGATGCAGTTGCATACATAGGTACCTGCCGTGTAGGAGATGACGCAGGGAAGTCCGTGTTCACGCACATTCTGCATCATTGCCTTGATCGGCAGAGTTGTGAAATATGCCGTCTCCCCATCCGCCTGCAGCGCTTCGTCAACGGGCTGCTCGCCGGCATTATCCGGGATACGGGCATCGGCAAGGTTGATCGCAACCTTTTCGATGCTGACGCAGGAACGGCCGCCTGCCTGTCCGACGTTGAGTACCATATCAGGCTGATGCTCTTTGATCGCAGCCTCTACTGCGGGTCCGCTTTTTGAAAATACAGTCGGGATCTCAAGCTTGATGATCTCCGCTCCCGCAATCGTATCCGGAAGAAGCTTTACCGCCTCAAAAGCCGGATTTACACTTTCGCCGCCAAACGGGTCAAAGCCCGTCACAAGAATCCTAGTCATAGTTTCTCCTTTCCTGCGGTGTTTTTCACCGCTATCAGTTTAATAAAATACCGGCTCGGGAATGATGATCTTTCCGCTCTGCATCAGTTTCCGGTTATCCGCATAGATATCCGGATTTCGCACCACGAGGTCGAAGTGTCCGTTTGCTTCCTGCGTACCGCCGAGCGCGATATTCCTGCCAAGCCCTACATGGAAGGTCCCGTATGCCGATTCGTCTTCGATATAGCATTCGCCGACGCAGCGGGAATAGGAGTTCAGCCCGATTCCGAGTTCACCCGCGATATAGATCCGGGGATCCTGGTATGATTCCATATATTCTTTCAGCCGGATGCCTGTGGGAGTCTCTTCAATATCGGTAACGCGGCCTTCCGAAAAAAGGATCCGGGTCGGTTCCTTCGCTTCGCCGATGTAGCCGAGCGAGCCGTCAAGTATCATAACGCCTTCCGTTTTCGTTTCCTCGATCGGGATATAGACCTCAATGCTGGCGGACGAAAAGCCTTTCCCGTCTTTTACGACCCCGTTGAAAAATCCCGGCGTCCTTCCGCGCTTTCCGAAACGCAGATCTGTTCCCGTCTCCGTTGTGACACGCATGCCGGAGGAACTGCGGATGTATTTCATGATCACCTGAGCCATCAGCTTCGATTTTTTGACATCCATCTTCAGAAAATCAAAGCTGAGCATAGACTGGCCGGTATTGGTGGAAAGCGGAAGTGAGAGGAACTTTGCCCCTCTTTCGATCGCCGTCTTTGCCGCCTTTGTCGTGACAAGGCTGTATTCCGTCGCGGCGATGATCGCCGTATATCCCTGAAAGGCCTGCGGATGCTCGTCAAAGAATACGCCGGCATGCTTTCCGGAGCGTTCGACGATCAGCAGATTTGTTGAGCGCGTTGCCTTCAGCGCCTGATGCTGAAGCGCCTCCGCCTCCCGCATGTGGGCCTCATCCGTTACGATCAGAAGCCTGTCCCAGAAGCGCACGCGCACCCATCTTTGAATAATGATTTTTGCGCCTTCTTCTATCTGCATATAAATTCCGGCTTTCCTGAATAATTATTTTAATACGAGCATGTAGATGATCTGCAGCACGAGCATGGTCAGTGCGATCACAACCTGGTTTTTGATAACGCCGAAGCGGTTTTTCATATCAAGGATCGCAACCGGCACGATGTTGAAGTTTGCAGCCATAGGCGTCATCAGCGTACCGCAGAAGCCGCAGGTAAGCGCGATCATTCCGACTACTACCGGATCGGCTCCATAGGCGAGCACGCAGGGTGCGCCGATGCCGATCGTCATAACCGTGATCGCACCGTAAGCATTGCCCATGATCGCGGTGAACAGAACCATTCCGATCGCAAATACGATGATGCCGAGCGTGACATTGCCGGCAGGCACGACTGTGGATACCATATTTCCGATGACTTCACCGACACCTGCAGCGGTGAATACGCCGCCGAGCGCGCCGAGCAGCTGGGGCAGCATGCAGAGCGGTCCCATCATGGAGAGGAAACGCTCGGAATCGTGCAGGAAGGTCTGTGGCTTATTGTCGCTGGAATAGATCATCAGAATGATCATGGCGATAAATACGCCTACCGTAACGCCTACGAGCGCGCTGATCTTTGTAAGCAGCGCAAAGCACAGGGACATGATGCCCATGAGAAGCGCGGGTACGAAGATCTTCATGCCGATCTTTTCGTACTGCTGTCTGGAGTATTCCTTTGTCGGAGCGTTTACCTTACCGACTTTTACGCGCTTGAAGATGGGCGGCAGGCACATGATAATAACGAGAAGGCCTGAAACCTGTGTCGGGAGCCAGCGACCGAGCGAGCACACAATACCGAAGGATGTCCAGAAAATAAAGGTACCAATGCGGGCCGGATTTTCCTTATCCAGAAGATTTTTAATACCGGCATGAATCGTGATCAGGCCAATGATGATATAAACGCATTCAAGCAGCTTTGCGCTGAGCGTTACGTCAGGGCTTAAAAAATAGGTCATGTCTGTTTCCTCCTCTTAGTGCTTCTTGTACTTTGCTCTGAGCTTCTTATCCTTGAGCAGGAAATAGATGCATGAGAGCACAAGTGCGGTCAGAGCAACAGGAATCTCGACCTTTGCAAGATCGATCAGTTCGACTTCATAGCCGAGACCGCTCAGGGTAGACTGTACGAGCAGCGCGCCTGAACCGCCTACAAACAGCACCTGGAAGAAGAACCAGGTAATATTTTCGATCGCTGCGGACATTCCCTTGATCTCCTCAAGATACTCCGGGTTCACCTCTCCGTTTTCATCCTCTGCGGCGCCTTCCTCCATCGGAAGCAGCACCGGTCTGATAAAGCCGGCATGTCCGCCGAAGCCGACGTTGAACGCACCGAAGAATGCTCTCATTGCGCCGTAGATGCAGATCAGACGTCCGACGGTAACGTTTTTGAACTTCCGGATGAAAGCGGCTGCCGCCTCACGCAGGCCGTTTCTCTCAAGCGTACCGGTCACGAGCAGGATCATAATAAAGATCGCCATGCTCCGGTTTGAAACGAAGTTCGTACCAAACGCTTCGAGCAGGCCGCTGATGCCGAGACCGCTGACAAGAGCGGTTGAGACCGCGGCGAGAAAAATGATGAGGATCGAATCGAGCTTCAGGGCGAAGCCTGCGATAACGATCAGGATACCGATTAGTTTTAGATATTCCATACTTACCCTCCTGGTATATTTTGAATTCATTATACTTTAAAAAGCAGAATAGCACAAATTGATTTTTCACCCGGGGAACTCTGAAATTTGTCCGGAGATTTTCCCCCATCGCCGAAGTTTCGCAAAAAATACTTGCATGCAGGCGGAGAATTGTTATAATGATGTTGCGGATGCTGAAAGCACCGCGGGTTTGCGAAAAAGAATTAAAAGAATTCTACTATAATTATAGCTGAGAAAGGGATAACACAATGAAAAAGTATGTTTGCACAGTTTGCGGTTATGTTTATGACGAAGCAGCCGGCGATCCGGATAACGGAGTAGCGGCAGGAACGAAGTGGGAAGATGTTCCGGAAGACTGGGTATGCCCGCTTTGCGGCGTTGGCAAGGATCAGTTTGAGGAGGAAGCTTAACTCGCTTCTTTTGTTCTGACCGGACCGGTGAGCTGCCGGAAAAGTGTTTTTATCTGACATATACGGAATCGTACTGCGCAGTCCCTCTGCTGTTTTTGGCTTGCACGAAAACGGGAGGCTTTAAGTCGATGCCGCCGAAGAGGGAATTGGGTTCGGACGGATCCGTTCCCTCTTTTGTTATATCGGGTATAGAGAAATCAGAAAAATGTCTGACGATGCCGCAGCTTTCAAACGCGGCAGAGGCAAAGAACCATCAATCTTATACGAGGAGGAACAGGAAATGAACTACCTGGAGATCGAAAAGGTAATCGGAAGGGAAATTATTGATTCCCGCGGCAACCCTACCGTGGAGGCGGAGGTATATCTGATCGACGGAACCGTGGGCAGAGGAGCTGCGCCGAGTGGTGCATCTACCGGAGAATTTGAGGCGCTTGAGCTGCGTGACGGAGATAAGGCACGTTTTGGAGGCAAGGGCGTTTCAAAGGCTGTTGAAAATATCAATACGATCATTAACGAGACGCTTCAGGGCATGGATGCTTCCGATATCTATGCAGTCGACAAGGCGATGATTAAGGCGGACGGCACAAAGGATAAGTCAAAGCTTGGCGCAAACGCGATTCTTGCTGTTTCGATCGCCTGTGCAAAGGCAGCCGCAGCAGCGCTTGAGCTTCCGCTGTATCGTTTCCTTGGCGGTGTAAACGGCACGCGGCTTCCGGTTCCGATGATGAATATTTTAAACGGCGGCGCGCATGCGGCAAATACAGTAGACGTACAGGAGTTCATGATCATGCCGGCAGGCGCGAAGAGCTTCCACGAAGGCTTAAGATGGTGCACGGAGGTATTCCATGCGCTGGCAGCTCTGCTGAAAGCAGATGGTCTTGCGACCGCAGTCGGTGACGAAGGCGGCTTTGCACCGGATCTTGCAAGCGATGAGGATGCGATCAAGTACATCCTGAAGGCGATCGAGAAGGCAGGCTATGAGCCGGGCAAGGATTTCGTGCTGGCAATGGATGCGGCATCGAGCGAATGGAAGAGCGGAAAGAAGGGCGAATATCTGCTTCCGAAGGCACAGAAGAAGTTTACCTCTGAGGAGCTTGTGGCACACTGGAAGCAGCTGATCGAAAAATATCCGATCTACTCGATCGAAGACGGCCTTGATGAAGAAGACTGGGAAGGCTGGGAGCATATGACAAAAGAGCTCGGCGGCATGGTTCAGCTTGTCGGAGACGACCTGTTCGTTACCAATACCGAGCGTCTGAAGAAGGGCATCGAGCTTGGCTGCGGAAATTCCATCCTGATCAAGCTCAACCAGATCGGCTCCGTATCGGAGACCATGGAGGCGATCAACATGGCGCACAGAGCAGGCTATACGGCGATCGTTTCCCACCGCTCCGGTGAAACTGAGGATACGACCATCGCGGATCTTGCGGTGGCGCTTAACTCCTGCCAGATCAAGACCGGCGCGCCGAGCAGAAGCGAGCGTGTGGCAAAGTATAACCAGCTTCTCCGCATTGAGGAAGAGCTTGGAGAAAGCGCTGTATATCCGGGCT
>JAUNHA010000011.1:0-24164 GCA_030524135.1 Eubacteriales bacterium | reverse complement strand
AACCAGCTTCTCCGCATTGAGGAAGAGCTTGGAGAAAGCGCTGTATATCCGGGCTTCGAGGCATTTCGCTTCAAAAAGTAATGAATTCGGCAGTTTGTGACTGACCGAATGAATATGTACCATCCGGCGCCGTCCGCGGATCAGTATCTGATCTGTGGGCGGTGTTTGATTCCCGGTGTTTTTAAGCTCATTTTCGTTCTCTGCCTCAGCAAAAAAATCGCGCGGAGAGAGCACTGTGTGATATAATGCCGTAAAAGAGCGTCTGTGTCATACCGGCAGACTGCAGGAAAGAAAGGGTTTGTTTCAACCATGGAATTGTATCAGCTTCAGTACTTTCTACATGTAGCACAATATGAAAATATGACAAAGGCGGCAAGAGAGCTTCGCGTCGGACAGCCTGCGATCAGCAAGGCCGTTCAGGCGCTGGAGGCGGAGATGCAGGTGCAGCTTCTGGAACGAAACGGAAAGCGCATTGGCCTTACGCATGAGGGAAAACTGCTGCAGACAAGACTGCTTCCGCTTCTTCTGGAGCTTGAGACCATTCCTTCGGAGCTGCAGCTCTACGGTGAACGCAAGGAGCTGATCAGATTGAATTTGCTGTCCTGCAATCTGATGATCGCTGAAGTGATCCGGGCTTTTCGGGATGAGGAGCCAAACGTCATCTTTTCCATCACCGAACAGAGGGAAAAGACGGATTGGGATCTCTGTATCTGCAGTACGGCGCCGGAGATCGGATATACGAACGGCGAGCATCTGTTTGATGAGCGCATTCTGCTGGCATCCCGCAGAGGCGGCTGGCTCGATGACCGGGAACGGGTGGTGTTTGAGGAGCTCAGAAAGGAGAGCTTCATTATGCTCCGGCGCGGCGCGCAGACGAGAAATATTGCGGAGGCGAGGTTCCGGGCGGCCGGTTTTGTGCCGAACATAGGGTTTGAGTGCGATACGCTCTATATCGCGCAGCGGCTTGTGACGGAAGGTCTCGGTGTAACGCTCTGGCCGGAATATACCTGGGGCAGGCATGAGGATCTGAAGCTGACCGCTTTTTCGGAAGATATGCGGCGGTCCGTTTATCTTCTGCAGCATACAGAGGGAAGCAGGCAAGGGGCAGCCACGCGTTTTGCGGAATTTGTAAAACGGAAAATGAAAAGCAGCGGAGGCCTGACAGAAGGGTAAGGCAGGGGAAACGGGTATAAAAAACGGAAAATTTAAAAAATGAGGGCCATTTTGGCCCTTTTTGTTTGTATATATTCTTTTAGGGAATAATGAAAATTCATACATTTTATTGGACAGGTGCTTTGGCTTTGCCTTACACTATATTACTATAGATAATATCCTTTGGGCAGTATCATTCCTATTTGTGATATCAGCACGCAAACGCAGGCATTTTAAGATGCAGGTGGAGGACGGGTTTCTACATATTACAATAGGTGTTTTTGAACAGGGAGGGTTTCGATCGTTATGAATCGAATGACAAAAGGAAATCTGCTGCTTGCAAAGATGCGTACGGAGGAGCTGATCCGGTCCTATGACGCGGTGGGTCTGGCAATTGCCGTGATCGAAGCGGACGGTACGACGGTATATCAGGATTTTTACGGATATGCGGATCAGGAGACAGAGAAGGCCATGGACGAGGATACCATTTTCGGACTGGCTTCCGTGACGAAGTCCTTTACGGCACTTGCGATCATGCAGCTTTGTGAGGCAGGAAAGCTTGACCTCGAGGATCCGGTTTCAAAGTATATTCCGGAATTTACAAATCAGAATCAGAGGACTGTGCGGATCAGGCATCTGCTGACGCACAGCGGCGGCTTCTTCCCGCTTCCGCGTATCGTCGTGGATCAGGTGGCGGGAGCGCTCGGACTTTCAGAGGAGAAAGACGGCGATCTCGCATACAGCGAAGTGCTTGCTGAAGAAGGAAGAAAACGCGTTGCGAAGCGGCTCGACAGCCTGACGGCGGAACATGGCCTTTCCGGTATTCCCGGACAGTACTTCAGCTACTGCAACGACGGCTTCGGACTGCTTTCAGAGATCATCCGCCTTGTCGGGGATGAAAATTCTTATGCGGAATATCTGACAAAGCACATCCTCGAACCGCTTGGCATGAGCCGCAGCTTCTGCGACTTTGTCCGTCCGGCCAGGGATGAGAATGCGGCGACGCTCTATAAAAAGGTAAAGGGCGAGCTTAAGGGCTCACGCGATTACCATGACAATGCCTTCGTGCTGAACGGCGGCGGCGCGATGAAATCGACGCTTGCGGATTTGAAAAAATATGTGCTGATGTATCTGAATGAGGGACACGGCGCACAGCATGAGCGCATCCTGTCATCCTGCGGGATTGCGGAGATGTGCAAGGGGCAGATGCCATATCTTGCGCGCGGCAGCTACGGATTTGGTCTCTCCATTCACCAGCTTGATGATCTTCGGGTGATCGGACACGGCGGCAGCCTGCCGGGCGTTTCCTCAAATATCGCCTGGTCTTATGAAGCGGGATTTGGCGTGATCGTCCTGTGCAATACCTCGGGCGTTCCGGTTTCACTGATCTCGGACGCATTTATGCGTGCCTATAACGGCAAATCGCCGATCGACCGCAGGGACAGCTTCCAGGAATGCAGCTGGAGTGCAGAAACGCTTGCGGGCGCGGCAGGAAACTATGCCTCGGGAG
The DNA here is from genome assembly GCA_030524135.1 of Eubacteriales bacterium. Lineage (GTDB taxonomy): Bacteria > Bacillota > Clostridia > Lachnospirales > Lachnospiraceae > Avilachnospira. The sequence goes on along the minus strand of JAUNHA010000011.1, from coordinate 21,502 downwards.
AGGGCACGGCACTCCGGATCTTTGAGAAGGACGCTGGCGAGCCGGGCATCATACTTGACGGAGAGGAACGGCCGCTGCTCCCGGTTTCACCGGATGCGGCGATCATAAGAAACCGTTATTCAGACGGATATCTGAAGCTTCTCCGCAGAGAAGACGGCAGTATTTTTGCCGCGGCCTACGGCAGCCGGCTGATCCCGAAGGAGGGTGTGTTTGACCTTCCTGATGCCGATACGGAGCAGTAAATGCAGTACGTTCGCTTGGGTCTTTCGGGCGCGGTGCTGACGGCGGCGGTCTTCGTGCTTCGCGGAAAGATGAACCTTGTGGGGGCATCGGACGCGTTTGCGGTATCAGGGATCTGTTTTCTGATCGCGGCGCTGTTCCTTACGGCGAAGCATCTGCATGCCTATGATCTTCTGATCTATGGCTTTCAGAAATTTAAAAATTTATGGAGAAACAAAGGGTATTCCAGCAGGGAATCACTTGATTATCACGAATTCCTTGCACAAAGGCATTACCCGAAAACGGAAACGGCGTATTTTGCCGCGGCAGGCGTCCTATTGCTTCTGGCGCTGCTTCTGGCACTGGCCGTCTGATACCGGGTGTGACTGATCATAAGCGCTGCGGGGCTTGAAAGCGTGCGGCAGGGCTTCATATCTATAAAACAGCATAATGAAAATGGAGGAAAGAGCATGAAAAAACATGTAAAAGGAGCAACACTTGCAATTATGCTTGCTGCGGCTTCACTGCTTGCGGCCTGCGGATCCAAGGCAGGGGGGACCGCTTCGGAGGAAAGCATTGCATTTACGGAAGCAGCGACGGAGGCTGGAAGTACGGCAGCTGCCGGTGAAGAGACAGCGGATGATGTAAACGGGGACACCCCGACGGACGAGGGCCACGGCATTCTGCGTGAGGCGAGCGTCAACAAGATCGGATCCTTAAATCCGCTGACCTATATCAATTCCTATTCGTCGATACAGATCAAGAGAGCATCCCTCTCTCTGTATACCTATTTTCCGACGGATGACAGAACCTTTACGAAGCTCTCGGGAGAGCTTGCCGCTGAGGATCCGATCGATGTGAACGGAGACGGCAAGGTATGGCAGATCAAGCTGCGCGACGGCGTGACCTGGGAGAACGGAGACGCGCTGAATGCGGACGATGTCGTTTACACCTGGAAGATGATGCTCGATCCGAAGCTTGCAAACCTTCGTGCGAGCAACTTCGCAAAGGACGTGATCGAGATCGAAAACGCGATGGCATATTTCCAGGGCGAATGCGACTGGGAAGATGTAGGCCTTAAGAAGGTTGACGATCTGACCGTTGAGATCCATACGGTATCCGGTCACGACAAGCAGGAGGTTATGACCCATCTTGCGCATCCGGCGAACTGCATCATCAACGAGGAATACTATGAGAAAGGTATGAACGCAGACCGCACCGAGACGCTGTACGGCACGAGCGCGGAATACTGGATCTCCTCCGGTCCGTTCATCGTTGAGTCCTGGACGAACGATGCAGAGATCAACTTCAAGAAGAACCCGAACTATGTATTCAAGGATCTCATCTGGCTTGCGGGCATCAATATCAAGGTCGTAGAGGACCAGAGCACACAGATGCAGCTCTTTGACAACGGCGAGATCGACTATGTAAAGCTCAGCACGGACAATTTCAAGAAGTATGAAGAGGATCCGCGCGTGCTTGAATCTCCGGCGAACGCAGTTACGCATATCGTAATCAACACGATCAATCCGGATCAGCCGATTCTTGCAAACGAGAAGTTCCGTCAGGCACTTTACTTTGCAACAGACCGTCAGGCGATCTCCGGACTTACCTATAACGCACCGGCAGATTATATTGTACCGACGACTCATATCATCGATCTTGCAAGCGGTACGAAGTTCCGTGACACGGAAGAGGGCAAGGCGAACCAGCATCCGAATTACAGCTATGATCCGGATAAGGCAAAGCAGCTCTTTGATGAGGCGCTTGCGGAGACCGGAACCGATAAGGTAACGCTCACGATGATCTACAATGATACCGGTGCGCAGACCACCATGTCCGAGTTCCTGCAGCAGAGCTGGCCGAATATATTCGGCGCAGATAAGTTTGAGCTGAAGCTTCAGGCGATGCCGTCTTCCCAGAGAGGAGACCAGATCCGCAGCTGGAAGACGAAGCCGGATGCTTACGAGCTCAGCTGGGGCGGCTGGGTCAGCACAGACCTGATGCCATGGAACGCGTTCAAGTACTGGACGACAACCTATTCCGCAAAGAACGAGCCGTATCTCAATGAGGAGTTTGACAAGGTATTCAATGATGCGAACTTCGGTGAGGACCGCTTTGAAGAGGGCGTACGCCTTAAGGATGTCGCAGAGATGGAGCGCATGCTTCTTGAGCCGGCGATCATCATCCCGGTAACGGAGACAATTGATAAGTATATGAAGGCAGACCGTGTTGAGCTTAGCATGAAGAACTGGGCAAACCGCGTTGAGTGGGGCTGGGATTACGTAAAGATCACGGAGTAATCCCTGTTCCGGGCAGCTCATCCCTCCGCAGGACAAGTGCCGTGCGGACAGGATGAGAGGCTGTCCCTTTATGACATACGGCCTGAGGCGGCAATCCGCCCAGGGTGCAGCATGCGGGAGCTGTGCTTCGTCAGGAAGTCAGCTTCCGCGCTTTTGTAAGGAGAGAAGACGATATGTTTCGGTATATCTTGAGCAGAATCGTGGCGATGGCGATCACGCTGTTTATCATCGTGTCCATTGCGTTCATGGTAGTGCGCCTGATGCCGGGAAGCGTTTATGAAATGGGCGGGGATCTTTCCCAGACGGTGATCGATGCCCTCAATGCAAAGTACCATTTCGACGAACCCATCATCAAGCAGTACGGTTATTTTCTGCAGAATATTTTCCTGCACTGGGACTGGGGCACCTCTGCAAAGATGCGCCCGAACGTACCGGTATTTGAGATCCTGCGCGACCGCATTCCGGTGACGCTCGAGCTCAATCTTGTCTCGCTGTTTGCCGCGCTTCCGATCGGCATTCTGGCGGGCATCATTGCGGCGATCCGTAAAAATACGATCGCAGATCATCTGGTATCCCTGATGGTCGTGCTGTTTATTTCCATTCCGTCCTTCGTATTTGCGGCGGCGCTGCAGTATTTCCTCGGCTTCAAGGCCGGGCTGTTCCCGATTATTTATAATGTATCGGCTACGGGGCTTCTGAAATGGCAGTCGATGTTCATGCCGATCCTTGCGCTGATGTTTGACCCGATCGCGCGTGTGGCGCGGTACCTGCGTGCGGAGCTTGCGGAGACGATGAACTCGGAGTTCATGCTGCTTGCAAAGACGAAGGGACTGACCTACGGACAGAGCACGGTGCGTCACGGGCTCAGGAATTCCATGGTTCCGCTGATGAATGTCATTATTCCGATGTTCGCAAACGTGCTTGGCGGTTCGCTTGTCGTGGAGAACATCTTCTCCGTACCGGGAATGGGCGGACTGATGGTCGATTCGATCAATGCGAGCGATCATATGCTGACTGTAGCCATTCTGGTATTTTATTCCCTGATCTCACTGATTACAGTGCTCGTGGTAGATATTTCCTATGGAATCATCGATCCGAGAGTGCGGATGGGAGGTAAAAAGTAATGAAATTTTACGAGGATCAAAAAGAAAGCTACGACGCGCTTCCGAAGGAGAAATTTGTGCTCGTGCAGCGTGAGGAGCGTCTGCATGATACGGAATTCAAGACGAAGCCGATCGGATTTTTCAAGGACGTTATGCTGCGTTTTACGAAGAACAAGGCCTCGGTCTGCGCGGCGGTCATCATTCTGATCATCTCCTTTTTCGCAATTTTCGGTCCGGGGATGAATGAGTACCGCTACGACGAGCAGCATACGGACCGCATTAACATGCCTCCGAAGATCCCGGCGATCGCAAAGCTGAACATCGGCCTGTTTGACGGCGGCTACCTGCTTGAAAACAGAAACTATGACAATCTTTCCGATCCGTCCCGCTATCCGGAGGGCTCCGTGCTTGAGATCCGCAATCCGCGTCTTGTAAACGGACAGCGTACCGTGGATGTCTGGGTGGATTACTATAAGTATTCAGGCATGGCGGACGACGAGTGCTACTGGTTCGGCAGCGATTATCTGGGACGTGATATCTGGACGCGTATGTGGCGCGGCGCGCGCATCTCGCTTACGATCGCGATCGTTTCGGTGCTTTGCAATGTCACGATCGGCATTATCTATGGTTCGATCTCGGGTTACTACGGCGGCGCCGTGGATATGCTGATGATGCGTATCACGGAGATCATCAACGCGTTTCCGCGTATCGTTATCGTTACGCTGTTTATCATGGTGGCGGGCACGGGAATGTTTTCGATCATCATGTCGCTTGTCATAAAAGACTGGGTCAGCACGGCGCGAATGGTGCGATCGCAGTTCTACCGGTTTAAGGGACGCGAATATGTGCTTGCGGCGCGGACGCTCGGCGTAAAAGATATGGCGCTTATTTTCCGCCACATCCTGCCGAACTCGATCGGTCCGGTCATCACGAGTGCGATGATCGCCATTCCGACGGCGATCTTTGCGGAGTCCTTCCTGGCGTATATCGGCCTCGGCCTGCAGGCGCCGGAGCCGTCGATCGGTGTGATGCTTTCACAGGGACAGAAGGTGCTTCTGCACTATCCGTCGCAGGTCGTATTCCCGGCGATCATCATTTCTCTTCTGATGATTTCCTTCAACCTCTTCGGAAATGGTCTGAGAGACGCATTTGACCCGACGCTGCGCGGCACGGAATAAGGAGACAGACGGTATGAAAGAAAAGATATTGGAAGTAAATAATCTGTCGGTGTCCTTTAAGACCTACAACGGTCTTGTACGCGCGGTGCGCGGCGTGGATTTTACGCTGCACAAGGGCGAGACGCTCGCGATCGTGGGAGAGAGCGGCTCGGGAAAATCCGTTACGACAAAAGCCATTCTCGGTATCCTGCAGAAAAATGCCGTGATCGAATCCGGAGAGATTCTCTATAACGGCGAGGACCTGACAAAATATTCGGAAAAGGATTTTTACAAGATCCGCGGAAAGGAGATCTCCCTGATCTTCCAGGATCCGCTTTCGGCGCTCAACCCGATCATGAAGATCGGAAAGCAGATCACGGAGGCGCTGATCCTGAAGGAGAAGATGAGCCATGATGCGGCGAAGAAGCGCGCGCTTGAGCTCATGGAGATGGTTGGAATTACAAATCCGGAGGTGCGCTACGAGCAGTATCCGTTCCAGTTTTCCGGCGGTATGCGCCAGCGTATCGTCATCGCAATCGCACTTGCGAGCAACGCAAAGATCATGATCTGCGATGAGCCGACGACGGCGCTGGATGTGACCATTCAGGCGAAGATCCTGGATGAGATCCGTCACATCAAGGAAACGCAGCATCTTTCGGTCATTTTCATTACGCATGATCTGGGCGTTGTTGCAAATATGGCGGACCGCATCTGTGTGATGTACGCGGGACGAATCGTCGAGGTCGGTACCAGTGAGGAGATCTTCTATCATCCGGCGCACCCGTATACCTGGGCGCTGCTGTCCTCCATGCCGGATCTCGAGACGAAGGAGCGGCTGTTCTCCATTCCGGGCACGCCGCCGAATATGATCTATCCGCCGAAGGGAGACGCCTTTGCGGAACGCAACCAGTATGCGCTTGCGATCGATTTTGAGGAGGAGCCGCCATTCTTTAAGCTCAGCGATACGCATTACGCTGCGACCTGGCTGCTGCATCCGTCCGCACCAAAGGTGGAGATGCCGAAGGTGCTGGCAGACCGTATTGCACGCATGCAGAGAAAGGAGCACATCTGATGGGACAGGAAAATGGCGCAGAGCGCGATAAAATACTGGAAATCAAAAATCTCTCCATGGAATTCCCTGTCAGCCGTCATGAGAAGCTGAAGGCGCTCAACAATATCAGCTTTGATATTTACCGCGGAGAAAACTTCGGCCTTGTCGGAGAGAGCGGCTGCGGCAAGACGACGCTCGGACGTACGCTGATCCGTCTGTATGATCCGACGGCCGGAGAGGTGCTGTTTAACGGCAAATGCATTTCCGGAAAGCTCGATAAGGAAGCCAGAAATTATGTGGTCAATCATCTGTCGATGATCTTTCAGGATCCGATCTCCTCACTGAATCCGCGTATGACGGTCGAGGAGATCATTGCAGAGGGACTTAAGACCCGCGGCATAAAGGATAAGGAAGAATGCAGAAGGCGTGTGCGGGAGATCCTCGATAAGGTAGGACTCCTTCCGGAGCATGCGACGCGTTATCCGCACGAGTTTTCCGGCGGTCAGAGACAGCGTATCGGCATCGCGCGCGCACTTGTGCTGAAGCCGGAGTTCATCATTGCCGATGAGCCGGTATCGGCCCTTGACGTATCGATTCAGGCGCAGGTCATCAATCTTCTGATGGATATCAAGAAGGAGATGAATCTGACGATCCTGTTTATTGCACATGACCTTGCCGTGGTCAAGTATTTTTCCGACCGCATCGGCGTGATGTGCTTTGGAAATCTGGTAGAGCTTGCGGATGCGGATGAGCTGTACGCGCATCCCGTTCATCCTTATACAAAGGCCCTTCTGTCTGCGATCCCGCAGCCGGATCCGCTGTCTGAAAAGGAAAAGAAACGGCTTTACTACGATCCTTCAATGAACGACTATTCAAAGGAAGAGCCGTCATTCCAGGAGATCACGCCGGGACACTTTGTGTACGCATCGGCGTCTGAAATGGAAAAATACAGAAAAGAGCTCGGCATCACGGGCTGATCACTAATCTAAGAGACGGAGAGAGCAAATAAAATGGAACAGGGAAGCTTGCGCCTGATTGCAACAGGCGATATGTTTATCACGAGACATCTGCCGGAGGGCGGCTATGAGGGCTTTCAGGAGCTTAAGGAGCTGATCGGAGCGCACGATGTAAAATTCAGCAATCTGGAAATGACCTTCCACGATCAGGAGGGGACGCCTGCCGCGGAGAGCGGCGGAACCTGGGCGATGACAAGCCCGACCATGCTGGAGGACGTTAAGGCATTTGGGTTTAATCTGTTTAATACGGCAAACAATCATTCCGGCGATTACGGCGAGGGCGGCGTGCTTGCCACGATCCGCAACCTGAACGAGCGCGGTATGGTATTTTCCGGTACGGGACGCAATCTTGCGGAGGCATCCCGCGCCTGCTATCTGGAAACCAGGAATAACCGCGTGGCGCTTATCAGCGTATCCTCTACGTTTACGAGAGCATCCCGCGCGGGCGGACAGTCGGATGAAATGCCGGGCCGCCCGGGGCTCAGCGCGCTCCGTTCCACGAAATACTGCTATGTGGATGACGCGCATTACAAAATGGCGGAGGAGCTTGCGGATGTGAGCTGTATCAACGCAGACCGCCTGTATTCGATCCGGACCGGATATCTCAATCCGTTCCCGGAAGGGAAGCTTCCGTTTGGAGACGAAGTGACCTTTGTACGCGGTGAGAAAAATTATGTAACGAGCGAGCCGAATGAAGAGGATATGACGCGCATCGAGCGGGAGATCATAGAGGCAGCGAAGCAGGCGGATGTGGTGCTTGTCAGCTTCCACGGACATGAGTATGATGCGGTGGATACGACTGTTCCGGCGCATTTCCTGGAGGTATTCTCCCGCCGCTGCATCGATGCGGGCGCAGATGCCGTGATCGGACATGGACCGCATGAGCTGCGCGGCATTGAGATGTACAAGGGAAAGCCGATCTTCTACAGCCTCGGGAACTTCCTGTTTGAAACGGAAACCGTTGCGCTGCAGCCGTATGACGCGTATATCAACAAGAAGCTTCCTGTGGATATGCGGGTAGGAAGCTATATGGACAACCGCAGCAAAAACGGAACGGTGGGCTTTGGCGTGCTGCCGGAGATCTGGAAGGCGGTGGCTGCGTCCTGGACGATCGAGGACGGAAAGCTTAAGGAGATCGCCCTGCATCCGATCACGCTCGGCATGGAAGAAAACCGTACCAGAAAGGGCACGCCGAAGCTCTCTCATGACGAGGAGACGCTTCGCTATCTTGCAGAGCTCTGCAGACCGTACGGTACGGAGCTTCGGATCGAGGACGGCGTGGGATACGTCGTACTCCCGTAAGCTGAATATCGCAGGGTGAACATGCAAAAGGATAAAACAATGACAGAAGAAAAGAAGGAGGACGCTTTCGGGCGTCTTCCGCAGTTTGATACGGAGTATTTTCTTGAAACAACAAAAAAGCTGATCGGGACGCCGAGCCCGGTCGGCTATTATACGGAGATCGAGCCTGTGCTCGATGCGCTTGCGGCGGAACCCGGCTTAACGGTAAGCCGGGACAGAAAGCATACGGGCTACATCCGCGTGCCGGGGAAAAGCCATGAGAAGACGGTCCTTGCGGGCGCGCATCTGGATACGCTCGGTCTCATCGTGCGCGGTATTGACGCGGACGGCATGCTGCGCGTCCGGAATCTCGGCGGCATCAACTTCAACAACATCGAGGGCGAGACGGTCTGCATTCATACGCGGGACGGAAGAACCTACAGCGGGCTTGTGATCTGCATGTACCATTCGGTACATGTGTTTGAGGAAGCGCGTACGGCGCCGCGCGACGAGACGACGATGCGGGTACTTATTAATGAGCCGGTGCATACGGAAGCGGACGTGCGGGCGCTTGGCATCCGCCATGGAGATGTCATTTCTCTTACGCCGCATTTTACCGTGACGGAAAAAGGGTTTCTCAAATCACGCTTTCTTGATAACAAGGCACATGCCGCCTGTCTTCTGACGCTGATCCGTGCAATGCGGAAAGAAGAACTGACGCCGGCGTTTGATACGCTGTTTGCATTTCCGATGTATGAGGAGATCGGGCACGGCGGCGCGTATGTTCCTCCGGAGGTGAGCGAATACCTGGCGCTTGACGTTGCCGTGATCGGACCGGAGCATACGGGAAATGAATACAGTGTCACGATCTGTGAAAAGGATCGGGCGACGCCTTATGACAGAGCGCTTACCGGAAGACTGGTCGCGCTTTCGGAAAAACACGGGATCAGAGGCGTGCGGGATGTGTTCTACCGCTACGGCTCGGATGCGAGCGAGGCTATCACGGCAGGTGCCAACGTGTATGCGGGGCTGATCGGATTTGGCACGTTTGCATCGCACGGCATGGAGCGTACACATCTTAGCGGTGTTGAGGAGACCTACCGGCTGCTTGCAGCCTATGTGCTGGAAGGAGGTATTCTTTGATGGAAGCATTGAGATTATCGGAGATTCAACCGGACAGGGAGTACCTGCAAAACTGCCTTCGGGACCTGATCGGGACGGACAGTCCGGTAGGCTTTTACGAGCGGATCGTACCGGTGATGGAACGCTATGCGGCGGAGCTTGGACTTACACTTACGCAGGACAGAAAGCATACCCTGTATCTTAGCCTTGAAGGAAAAGACAGCAGCCGTACCATTATGAGTGGGGCACATCTGGATACGCTGGGCGCAGTAGTGCGCCGTATCGATGCGGACGGAAGCCTGCGCGTGCGCCCGCTTGGGGGTGTCAATTTTTATTCACTGGACGGGGAAAGCGTGCGCGTCTATACGCGGGACGGACATATCTATACGGGTCTCATGGTCTGTCAGTCTCACGATACGCATGTATTTGATGATGCGAGAAGCCTTGCGCGCGATGAGAATACCATGCTGGTCCGTCTGGATGAGCGTGTCTCCTCCCCGGCGGATGTCGAAGCGTTGGGAATCAGACATGGAGACGTCGTGGCGTTTGAACCGCATTTCGAGGCGCTGGAAAACGGATATATCATCTCCCGTTTTCTGGACGATAAGGCGGGTGTGGCAGCAGTACTTACAGCGCTTCTATGGATGAAGCAGCATAGTGTCCGTCCGGCATACAGGACGCTGCTTGCCTTTTCCTTTTATGAGGAGATCGGGCACGGTGGTTCCTATATTCCGCCGGAGGTCGAGGAATTTGCAGCGATCGACATCGGTCTGATCGGACCTGATTATGACGGCACGGAGGAGGGCGTGAGCATCTGCGCAAAGGATAAGTTCTCGCCCTATGACAGGGATCTGACGTCCCGGCTGATCCGGATCGCGGAGAACGGCGGGCTTCGGCATGCGGTCGATGTCTACCACCGTTACGGTTCGGATGCGCACGCAGCACTGCGCGGAGGCGCAAACATCGCGGATGCGCTGTTTGGAATGCCATGCTATGCAAGTCATGGCGTGGAGCGCATGCACATAAAGGGGATCGAGGAGACGGCGCGTCTTCTGATCGGATATCTGATCAGTGAGAAAGAATAAAGCGGAGAAGTCCGCTTCGTCCCTAAGTCTCTATGATAAAAAGCACGGGTCTGTGGATAAACTTGTCCGCAGGCCCGTATTTTCCTTTATTTTAACTTGTATTTTTTCCCGGATCCCCGCCCGATAATATCAATTAATCCATTTTCATTCATTTCCCGCGCTAATAGATATGCTCTCGTCTTTTTTATATTTAACAATTCCTGAAGTTCTTCATCAGTCATCTCACCATATTCAGCCAGATAATCTTTCACTACCTTCATTTGGGGCGTGATCGTAATTGATATATTTGAGGAAGGGGGCTCTGAGATCGGTGCATCATTCGCTGCATTAACATTCATATTGGGAAGGACCAGCTTAAAGGTATTTTGTGTTATTTCAATGCGCGGCTGTGCAGCACAGTTCTGATAGAGAGCATAAATCCTCCGGATACCTGTGCCATAGGACTCAATCAGCCTTAATCTATGAAAAATTTCAGCAAGCCTGCGGTTACGGGGCTGGGAGATACCGTTGCGAACGTCATCTGCAGAGAGCCCGGGTAAAAGACCTCCAATGGAAATGAATTCTATACAGGCGTCATTAACATTAATTATGATACTGCCGCTGTAACTATAATCCCGATGGACGATTGCATTGAGGAAAGCTTCACGCAGAGCCTCTTGGGGATAATCGGATCATTCCATACGTTCCAGACCATTGAATGTTGCAGCTGTGCGATTACAGAGAGAAAGATAAGCATAGCTTTCGTCTAATTGCCGGAAAATGGAACCTCCGAATTCCTTAGTATCTTTAAATATAGTATTGGAATCATCGCCAAATACAGCAATCTTTGTAGTATGCTGACATTGGTCAGACAAAAGCAAGGCCAGATTGGTGTATTGATCATCATAAAGATTTAATAGTCCCAACGGTACATATTTTTCAACAGAAAAATCCACAATGTATTTTTCAGTTATTCACAACAGAGAAGTGAAAATTCACGTGAAAATTCACTTTATTCACTGAATATTCACCTGATAAAGTGAAAATTATCGATTGTTCTGTTGTGAAGCCTGATAAAATCAGTTAAGTTTGCTGTCTATCTTTGACAGAGTATGGTAAAATACTTTCATTAACGGGCTTTGCCCGCTTTGTTTTGTAAAACAGGAAGGGTTATGGGAATGACAGAGAAAGATTTCAGTTCATTTTTTGAAGGAAAAGACGAGGCGGCAGCGCATGCGGATATTCTCGCGCTGGTCTCCGCTTACTGCGATAAATATCACAACACGGGAAAAGATGCGCCGTACCATGAGGGCGACCGCATCCCCTATGCGTCCCGTGTCTACGACCATGAGGAGATGGTAAACCTCGTGGACAGCGCGCTGGAATTCTGGCTCACCTCAGGACGTTATACGAGGGAGTTTGAAAAGGAATTTGCGCGCTATGAGGATGTGCGCTTTGCCAATCTTGTGAATTCTGGCTCTTCTGCAAATCTGCTCGCGTTCATGGCGCTTACCTCTCCGCTGCTTGGAGACCGTCAGGTAAAGCCGGGCGATGAGGTGATCACCGTGGCGGCCGGATTTCCGACAACGGTAACGCCGATTCTTAATTACGGCGCGGTGCCGGTATTCGTGGATGTTACGATCCCGCAGTATAATATGGATGTAACGAAGCTTGAAAATGCGCTTTCCGCTAAAACCAGAGCTGTCATGGCAGCGCATACGCTCGGCAATCCGTTTGATCTTGCGGCAGTAAAGGAGTTCTGCAAAAAACATGATCTCTGGCTGATCGAGGACAACTGCGACGCGCTCGGCAGCAGATATTATATTGATGGTGCATGGCGGCTTACAGGTTCGGTCGGAGATATCGGAACCTCGTCATTCTATCCGCCGCATCACATGACGATGGGGGAGGGCGGTGCGACGTACACGAGCGATCCGCTCCTGCAGAAGATCATGCGCAGCATCCGGGACTGGGGAAGAGATTGTATTTGCGAATCCGGGCAGGACAACCGCTGCGGTCACCGTTTTTCAGGACAATTTGGCGAGCTGCCGTTTGGATACGATCATAAATATGTTTATTCGCACTTCGGCTATAACCTGCAGGCGACGGATATGCAGGCGGCAGTCGGCTGTGCGCAGCTTAAAAAATTCCCGTCCTTCGTGGAAAAACGAAAGAAAAACTGGACGCTTTTAAAGGAAGCGCTTTCGGATGCAGCGGACCGTATCATCCTGCCGGAGCCTGCAGAAAACGCCGATCCGAGCTGGTTTGGCTTCTGCATGACGCTTGCGGATGGCATCGACCGCACGTCTGTGATCAATTATGTGGAGGATCACGGCGTACAGACAAGACTTCTGTTTGCGGGCAATCTTGTGAAGCAGCCATGCTTTGACAGCGTGCGCGGAGATGACAGCGTGTACCGCATTTCAGGAGACCTTGCCGGGACCGACCGGATCATGACGAATACCTTCTGGGTAGGCGTGTATCCGGGCATGACGGACGACCGGCTTCTCTATATGGCAAAGACGATCAAAGAGGCAGTAAACAGGCAGTAAGAGGGACGAAATGACGCCGGATTACGATAAGGAAACATTAAAAAAGGCGCAGCAGGCATCGCTCGAGATCCTGCTCGCCGTAGACAGGATCTGCCGTGATAACGGCATTCACTACCTGCTCGATGCGGGAACGCTGCTTGGGGCGGTGCGCCACCAGGGCTTCATACCATGGGACGACGATATCGACATCGCGATGCTCCGGACAGAGTATGAGAAGCTGCTCTTGCTGCTTCGCCCGGACCGTGCAGCCGGAGCCGTGGGGGATGGAAAAACGCCGCAGGTACGGCTTCCGGAAAATATGGAGCTCATTCTGCCGGATGAATATCAGTCCGGGAATGCGTTTTATGATTTTACGCCGCGCATCATCTATAAAAACTCACGCCGTCATGCGGACGGCGCGGAGATGGATTATTACGACGGTAAGCTCAATCATCTCTGGGTGGACATTTTCATTCTCGACAATATCCCGGACAATGCGCTTAAGGACAAATGCACCCGCTTTCTGCAGAAGTGCATCTACGGATTTTCCATGCCGAAGCGCTACGGTCTCAATATGAACAAATATAAGGGCATGGAACGGCTTATGGTAGGAACGCTTTCCGCAGTCGGAAGGCTGTTTCCGATGCCACGGCTTTTTTCCATGCAGGAGCGCCTTTCGAAAAAATATGAAAACAGGCGGACAAAGCGGCTTTACTACAGCAATTACCAGCCGGATTATATGCATGATACGATCGACCGGGAGTGGAGCGGGGAGACGGCAGAGCTTCTGTTTGAGGGGCACAGGATGATGGTGCCGGAAAACTATGACGCGGTGCTCCGGGAAATATACGGAGACTATATGAAGCTTCCTCCGGAGGAACAGCGCGTTCCGTCCCATTCGGATGGGATCGATGTCTGGGAAGAAGCGCCGGGGAGCGTGAAAAACGGAGACGTGGCGGAAGAAGGGGGATGCGGGGCATGATCAGCATCATTGTATCTGTCTATAATGAGGAACAGGGCTTAAGAGCCTTTTATACAGAGACGACGAAGTGGCTTGCGCAGCTTTCTGAGCCGTACGGGATCTGGTTTGTCAATGATGGCAGCACGGATAAAAGTTCGGAGGTGCTTTCGGAGCTTCTTGAACAGGACAGGGAGCATGTGCGTGTGATCACGTTTTCAAGAAATTTCGGACATGAGGCGGCGATGACGGCAGGGCTTGACTATGCGGACGGGGATATCCTGATCTTTATGGATGCGGATCTGCAGCATCCGCCGGCACTGATCCCGGAGATCGTCATGAAAATGCAGGAAGGCTATGATGTCATCAGCATGGTGCGTACGCGGAATGAAACGGCAGGCCTGATTAAAAATATCACTTCCGGCGCCTTCTACAGGCTGATCAATCATATGTCCGACATCCATCTCGAACCGGCGGCATCGGATTTTTTTGCCATTGACAGGAAGGCGGCGATGGTGCTCCGGAAAAACTACAGGGAGACAGTCCGTTTTCTGCGCGGCTATGTGCAGAACATCGGCTTCCGGAAGACGACGATCGATTATGAAGCAGCGCCCCGGACGGCGGGGGAAAGCCATTACAGCCTGAGAAAGCTCTGGCGTTTTTCCATGGATACGATCATCTGTTTTTCCAATCTGCCGTTGAAGCTGGGGATCTATGCAGGGCTTTTTTCCGCGCTTCTGGGCGTGCTTTTGATCATCTACACGCTCTTTACGCGGGGCGGCGCACCCAGCGGCTATGCGACGATCATCATTGTGCTGTGCTTTATGTTTGCGATGCTGTTTGTGGTAGTCGGCGTGATCGGAGAATATATTTCCGTGATCTTCAATGAACTGAAGGACAGGCCGATCTATATTATCAGTGATATTGAGGGTACAGCGCATGAGGAGGAAACATAAGACATGAGTGAAACAAATGTAAAGGTGCTTGCGCTGGATCTGGACGGAACGCTGACAAACAGTGAAAAGAAAATAAGCGAAGGAAACCGGAGGGCTTTGTTTGCAGCGATGGAAAGGGGCGTGCAGACGGCGCTTGTTTCCGGACGGCCCTGTCTTGGAATCCGACCGCTCGCGGAGGAGCTCGAGCTGTATGAACGCGGCGGATTTATTCTTGCGTATAACGGAGGGGAGATCATAGACTGTGCTTCCCGCAGCATCATTTTCCGCGAGACCATTCCGATGCGGATCGTGCCCAAAATCTGTGAGACGGCAAGGGAACTGGGAATGCATCTGGTCAGCTATGATGATACGCATATTTATTCGGAACATCCGGAAGGAGAATATGTGCAGAAGGAATCCTTCTGCTGCAATGCGGATATCATCCGGGCGGACCGGCTCGAAGAGATACTGTCCGCAGAACCGGTAAAATTTATTGCGGCAAATGACCCGGCACTTTTAAAACGGGCGCTTCCGGTCATGCAGGAGCGTTTTGGAGAGGATCTCAACATCTTCTTTTCCGAGCCGTATTTTATGGAAATTACGCCAAAGGTGATCGATAAGGCTTACGGCCTTTCCAGGCTTGCAGCCTATCTTGGCATCAGCCGCATGAATATCATGGCCTGCGGCGACGGCTATAATGACATTCCGATGATGAACTATGCCGGCGTTTCCGTAGCGATGGGGAATGCCTGTGAAGAGGTAAAACAGGCAGCGCGCTTTGTAACCGCGACCAATGATGAGGACGGGGTCGCGCGGGCGGTTGAGAGATTTATTCTGAAGGAGGATTAAACTGATGGTACATCCGAAACTGACGCTTGAAAACCGGATCAAGGCAGAGCTTTACGGTTATGCGGGAACGATGGGAATCTATATTGACGATCTGCGCGGCGGTACGGTCATGCTCAATGAAAATGAAGCCTATGAAACTGCAAGCTGCTGCAAGATGTTTGTGCTTGCGGCGCTATTTGACAAGATCGAAAAAGGACAGGCGGCGCTTTCGGATATGCTGATGATCTCGGGAAAATATCTGATCAACGGAAGCGGCGTAATGAGTTCGCTCGATGTGGGAAGCAAAATGTCCGTAAAAAATACGGCTACACTGATGATTATCGTGAGCGACAATATTGCAACGAACATGCTGATCGATTATGTGGGACTTTCTTATATCAATGAGGTGATCGAACGGCTCGGGCTTACGGGCTCCCGTCTGCATAATCCGATCGACTTTGAAAAATATTCGAAGCTCGGTACGACGACGCCAAGGGATTATGCGGCGCTCTGGGCGGGTATTGCAAGGCGGGAACTGATCAGCAGGGAGGCATCCGGGCAGATGATCGCGATCTGCAGGCAGCAGCATTATCATGCGATGCTGACAGGAAAGTTTCCGTGCTACTATATGGATGAAGATAATTATGGCGCGGCGGAGAACCAGATCATCTGGACGGCATCCAAATCCGGCAGTATGAACGCCTGCCGCAATGACGGCGGTATCGTACACACGCCCTACGGAGAATATGTCATCGTGCTCCTGAACAAGGATTTTGCGGATAAATCCTATCATGACGATCATCCTGCCTATACCTACGGAAGCGCGGTGTCGCGGCTCGTACTTGACCAGTATCTCGCGCTCTGCGGAAAGATCACGGAAGCCTGAGAAGGAGTGACCTATGAAAACATCGATTGAAAGACATGCAACAGAACTGACGCCGGCGCTGATCATGCAGAGCATGCAGCCTGTACTGGAGGAGCCGTATATGTGGAAAAAACTGCCGGAGCAGACGGATCTTTTGCTGCACGGTCAGATGGTCCGGATCGCCGAGGTTGGACCGGATGAGAGCTATGACGGAAGCGTACCCTATACGGTAGCGCGTTTCGGCCGTTTTTTCCGTTACATTACGGATTACGGATATGAAGGGTTTATTGCGGACGGAGATGACCGCATCCAGACGGAGCACTATCTCCCGGAATTCCAGACGGCGCAGGACATCGGTACGGCAGATGCGGAACGTATGAAAAATGTATGGGCGCAGTATGCGGATATCTGTGAGAAGTATCTGGAAGCATACCGTGAGGCTGAGGCAGGCGGCTACGGCAATATTTACAACAGGCACGCAAAGCTTGCGACGGTATGGGCGGGGCTTGCGGATCTGTTTCCGGTACCGGATATCACGGATACGGCTTCAGGCCGGATCACGCTTTGCCGCGGAGCAAAGATCTACGTGGATGAAGATCAGAACGGCGTAAAGGAAGGATGGACAAGGGTGTATCCCGTGCGTACCCTGTTTTTCGGCGAGGAAGCTTTCTTCGAAGAGGAAGATGACGAAGAAGCTGATGCGGACAATGTATGGCAGACGGAAGGCGCCTGGTATATCCGGACGAGCGCGCTGAAGGCGCCGTTTGAGCTTGTTGAAATCGATTATGACGAAGAGACGCGTATGGAAGACTGTGCGGTGTATGGACATGTGACTCCGCAGGATGAAGCTGCGTTTCGCCATAATGTTGCCGAGACTGCAAAGCTTTATCTCGGCACGCAGTACCGCTGGGCAGGAAAGACGGCGATGGGAATCGACTGTTCCGGCCTGTGTTCCATGGCATATATGCTGAACGGCGTATATATCTACAGGGATGCCAGAATGGAAGCGGGCTATCCGGTGCATGAGATCGTTTCTGCAGAAGAATGGAAGCAGGACCGGTCGGCAGCGCTGTCCCGTATGAAAGAGGGCGACCTGATCTATTATAAGGGTCATATCACGATGTATCTGGGAGACGGGCGCTATATTCATGCAACAGGAAAAGCCGGATCAGACGGTGTTGTGATCAATTCGTTCAATGAAAATGACGCTGACTACAGGGCAGACCTTGCGAAAGAAGTGCTCGCGGTTGGAAGCATTTTTTAGCAATATTTAGAGACAATTGTCTGTTAATTGAACAAAAGAGAAGAAGAGTATGAGTGAAAAAAGCAGAACGGCTGGAATAGAAAAGAAAAGACCGGAAACTGAGTCGGAAATTCTGGCAGAAATTATAAATTCTCTTCCTGACATAAAAGGAAAGCTTGGTTTTTACTATGCAAACCTTGTGAATGGAACGAAAGTATCATATCAGGCAGAGCTTCCGCTTCATGCAGCAAGTGTGATCAAGATTCCTGTGATGATAAGCTGTTTTCTGGCATTTGCGCGCGGAGAGCTTTCACCCGGAGAGCGCCATATCTTAAAAGAGGAAGAAAAGCTTCCGTCCTGCGGCGCTCTGAACCGGATGGAGGCGGGACTTTCGCTTTCGGTCATGGATCTCATCAATCTGATGATCATTCTTTCTGACAATACGGCGACTAATATTCTGATCAGAAGGCTTTCGATGGAGCAGATCAATTATGATCTGGAAGCACTGGGATACAGCGCCTGCCGCATGAACCGTCTTCTCTTTGATGCAGAAGCTTCTGCAAGAGGACTTGAAAATACGGTAGGGGCGGCGGAGATCGCCGATATGCTGGGGAAAATGTACAGAGGCGAGCTCATAAGCCGGGAAGCATCGCAGAATATGCTTGAGATTTTGCAGAATCAGCGCCTGAATGGAAAAATCCCTGCCGGCTTTGAGGAAAAAACGCTGATCGCGCATAAAACGGGCGAGGACAGCGGTATTTCACATGATGTTGGGATTGTGGGAGAACAGCATCCGTTCATCATCTGTTTCCTCGGCAATGAACTGGAACATGTTCCTGCATGGAACCGGTTTATGGCGGAAAAGAGCTGGGAGCTGTATCAGGCGTTAAAATAAAATCGTAATGAAATGATTATTTCATAAGCTTTGCGAGTAATGCTTCCTGCAGAACCTGTGAAAAGTTAATACCCATAGAAACAGCGCGGTCATTTAACCAAGATGGAATCGTCAGGGTTTTTTTGACCGCTTTTGTATTCTTATACTGGTCAAGATCGCAGGATACAAGGGAAACGAACCCATCCTCAGCGTGATAGGAAACAATATCAGATGGAGCAGCAATTTCTTTCCCTTCTTCCAGTAAGGTAATCAGATATGCGCCAAGAGCTTCCTGAGCTGCTTTTAAAGCATCGGAGATATCGGTGCCATAGGAAAAGCAACCGCTTAGATCAGGGAATTCTACCCAGTAGGTATCGTTTTCATGATGAAAAATTGCAGGATAGACAAATAGCATGTGAAAAACAACCTCCTTCAGTAAAGCTTTGTCTTTCATTTGATATTTCTCCTAAATTATAAGACGTGCGACACGTATAGTCAAGAAAAAAACACGTATTACACGTAAAGAATAGTAAAAGAATTGAGAGTGGGAATTTAAGATATAAAGAATTTAGATAATGGAATTGATAAAAAAAAGAAAACAGAGTGTAATTATCCGACCGGCAGTCCGCTGTGGAAACTATAGTTTCCGAGCACCGTAAGCAGCGGTCTGATGTCTTCTTCAGACCATGGAAGCGGCTTTTCCGAGAGCTGTGAGAGCTGGAAGAAGCAGTCACGGCATTTTCCGAGAGCGATCTGGAAGAGCTCGGGAAAGGACTGAGAGGATACGAGACTGCGATCCCAGGGATTTGCCCAGTATTCATGTTCAGAATTGAGCGCCCAGCGCATATCGCTGATACTATCGGTCACAAGCTTGTTTGAAACGATCGGAGAACGTCCGAGCAGTGTTTCAATGTAATTGATTTTCTGCTTCTTTCGCTCCAGAGGATCAGAAAGCATGCGGCATCCGATCTGGGTGGCCCAGATCGAACGTGCAACGACGCCCGGTGAGACGTAATATTTTTTGTCGTAGATTGACGGATAATAAGCCTTTGTAATAACAGAGCTCAGAAACTGCGACAAAAACTTTTTTTCGGACGGAGACAGGAGGATGCTGGTCGCCTGATTGAATTCGGAAGGCCTTTTCTGGCGATAGCGGTAGAGAAGAATGGCATCGATATCGTTTTCAAGCTGACAGTGCAGGCTTGTGGTACGGCTCTTTTCACTGCCCTTTTGCTTTGGATCGTGTCCGATACGGGCGTAAACATATGGGTGGATAATCGAATCCCCTACATAGTGGCAGATATAACCCGCGGCATAGGCGATCGCCTGGCCGCGTTTTTGATCATCTTCAATATCAGAAATTGCCAGAAAGAGCGTACGGAAAAAAGTCTCGATATGCGCCTCATGCATGAATACGCCGATATTGCGGTGATTGCGGTGGCGTGCAAGAGGGATGTTGTAAAAGAAGATATCCGGCCCCTGAAGACCAAGCTGATAGATGTAGCGGTGCTGTTTCAGGACATCCTGAAAAGCCCCGGGCGGAAATTCGCTGAGGGATTTGATACCAATAATATAATGTGTTGTAAAACCAGGCATAAAACCTCCGCGGCATTGCAGCAATGTCTTAAGAATATCTGACGATTTGATTTCATCTTAACATAAAGAGAAAAAATATGCTATATTGTCCTCACGGATATCTGTAAAATGAAATGGAAATCCGGGAAAGACGGCAACTGTTCGTCGAAAGAAAAGAACATCAGGGGGAAGCTTATGAAGACTGCATTTGTAAAATGTGCGCTCGTATCAGCGGCTGCGGCGCTTGTGGCGGGCGTGTTCCTGAATATGGATACACGGCAGATCATGAAAGCGGAGGCAGCAGCGATGAGTGAAAGAAGCTATGAAGTAGAAAAACTGAATATCCCGCAGGATGCGGTGCGTCTTGTAATCGTGGAGGCAGACGGTCTTTCTGCGAATGTAAGCATGTATGTGAAGACAAATACGAATACAGATCCGGATGCTGCAGCGGAAGAGGCTGTATGTACCTGGATGGAAGCTGTCAGCACGGATGAGGGGCTGATCGGCAGAAAGGGCATGGGAAAGACTGTAGAGGGAGACGAAAAAACACCGGTCGGTCTTTATAAGATGAATACGCCGTTTGGAACAGAAGCGGCGCAGGAGGGATTTCCCGCGAACTATCTGCAGGTAGACAGCAGATATTATTGGAACGGGGATTCGGATTCAGACCGCTATAATCAGCTTGTGAATACGGATACGTATAACAACTTCAACAAGGCCAAATCAGAGCATCTCGCAACCTACGGCGGTATTGCATATCATTACTGTATCGATACAGGCTATAATATAGAGGGGACACCGCGCAGGGGATCGGCCCTGTTCCTTCACTGTTCGGCGGGAAAGAATACAGCCGGATGCATTGCGATTCCGGAGACACCCATGGTAGAAATTATGAAGGGCTATGTGGAAGGCGGAACCTATATCCTGCTTGACACAAAGGGGAATTTTGCACAGTATTACCGGCAAGAAACGGACACAAAGGCTGATGTGCCGGCAGACGTAAATCCAGAGACAGCAGCCTCACAGGGAGAACTTTCTTCAGAAGATGTGAAAAAGGGCCCGTGCGTGCTGAGCGGTAGCTGTGAATAAAAAGCGGATGATCCGGATAAAACAGGAATAAACAGAGAGAAGGGGTGCAGGCAAAATATTTGCCTGTGCCCTTTTTGACAGATCAAGGGCCTTGTTTCCTTTGCATAGAAAAACCGCCTGCAATTTCAGCAAGCGGCTTTGTAGTAGGGATTTTACCATTTTCCCGAGATCGGGAAAATGGTCTGCCACTTCAAAACTGCTGTTTTTGCAGGCCAGCATCGCTTTGTCAATAACCTTTCGGAAGTTGTCCCATTTGGCATAGTTTAAAACAGGCCCAAGTTCCCGGGC
>JAUNHA010000010.1 GCA_030524135.1 Eubacteriales bacterium | reverse complement strand
CGATGCATATTATACCGCGCCCTGTTAGCAACGTCAAGCTTCGAGTGCTAATAAAATTATAAAAACTTTCTAAATTCTCTTTTTCCCGGATAAATCGTTCAGCATGGAGAGAAAACGAACATATAAAAGAGAGGCAAACGCTTCAATGAAAGCCCTGCCTCTCCGGTTTAAATACTACTTTCCCCCTGTGCCGTCTTTAGACGGCACCTGTACTCAATTTTTTTTGAGTACACTGTTTTAAATCAGTCATTTAAAAGTACAACAAAAGCTCTGCCTTCTCTGTCAGCTCTTTTTTTCTGCGGAAAGAGCCTTCACAAAAGAAATCGCCGCAAACAGCATGATAAAGATAAACGGGAACGCTGCAACAAGCGAGATCGTCTGCAGAGATTTCTGGCCGCCTGACATCAGCAGCCCGATCTCGAGAATCGCCATCAGGACGCCCCAGAGGATCTTCTTCTTTCCCGAAGGATTGCTGTCACCCTCAGAGGTAAACATTGCAAGCACAAAGGTTCCCGAGCTCGCGGAAGTTACAAAGAAGGTACAAAGCAGAATAAGGGAAACGCCGCAAAGAATAATGCCAAGCGGATACTGCCCCATAATAACAAACAGGGCTGTCTGCGGTGCCGCCGCAATTTCACTGAGGTCTGCAAGGGAAAGAACGCCTTCTGCAAACAGATGCACCGGCATTGTTCCCATAACCGCGAACCAGATCATCGATCCAAGCGTCGGCGCAAGTACAACACCCAGCACAAATTCGCGAATCGTACGTCCCTTGGAGATACGTGCGATGAAGGAGCCTACGAACGGCGCCCAGGCGATCCACCATGCCCAGTAGAAGATTCTCCAGGCGCCTACCCAGGTATCCTCACTGTACGGAAGCATCATAAGGCTGTCTCCGAAGAAATTCTGGAGATACTGTCCGATGCCGTTTACGAGATTATCAAATACCTCTACTCTCGGACCCACAAAAAAGGTCACGATCAGAAGTCCGAGCGCGATATAGAGATTTGCATCACCGATCAGCTTGATACCCTTTCCGATACCGCCTACTGCAGATGAAATGTAGATCGCACTGATCACGATAATGATAATGCTCTGAACCAGCAGATTTGACGGTACACCGAAAAGATAATTAAGACCGGCGCTGATCTGCATGACACCAAGTCCAAGCGATGTTACAATGCCGGCAACGGTAGCAAATACCGCAAGTACGTCAATCGTTTTTCCAAGCTTTCCGTTTACACCCGCTTCACCGATCAGCGGACCGAACATGGAACTGATGAGACCCGGCTTTCCTTTCCGGAAGGAAAAATAAGCAAGACCAAGGCCGATAATACAGTAGTTGGCCCAGGGATGAAAGCCCCAGTGCATAAACGTTGTTCTGAACGCAAAATCGATCGCCGCCTCAGATCCTGCCTCTATTCCTGAAACAGGCGCTGCAATATGCGAGATCGGTTCCGCCATGCCCCAGTAAACAAGGCCAACTCCCATACCTGCGCCAAACAGCATGCCAAACCATGATTTTGTAGAATACTCCGGCTCACATCCATCCGGACCAAGCGTGATATTGCCCCATTTGCTGAAAGCGATCCCCAGTGCAAAAAATACAAAGATCAGCATTGCCAGAAGATAAAGCCAGCCAAAGCCGCCCGTGATAACATTATACAGAATACCTGCGACCGAGGAAAAATTCTCATTAAAAACGACCGCCCAGATCGTAATTGCAATCGTAAGAATCAGGGAAATAATAAATACGATGTCCTTTTTCTTATTTGCCACTCCTCATACTCCTCTCTACTAATTGATACGCACAGACTCCGGCAGACAGATCTGTCTGCCGGAGCTGATGCTGCCACTATATAACAGGAAGCCTCTGTCGGATACCTCCTGCATAGCAGTTCCTGACTAAATCAAGCTAATGAATGCTTAGATTTCCACCTTGAAAATCGTCTGCTTCTTGATATCCGTTGCGAGAGAGTCGAGCGCAGTGCCTACGCGGGACTTTCTCAATGCATGCTGCTCTTCCTTCGTGGTAGACGGATCGCCAAGCGGATACGGGATCGATATGGTCGGAACCATACGGTTTACGCCTACAGTCTGAGCAACCGGAAGCAGGTTACACATAAGTACTACCGGGAAGCCGGCACGTTCAAATTCTTTTACCATCGTTGACCCGCAACGAGTACAGGTTCCTCACGTGGAGGTCATAATGATTCCGTCTACATGATCTTCCTCAAGGAACGGAATGATCTCCTTCGCCATACGCTTCGCTTCACCCTGTGTAGTTCCGGTTCCAACGGTTGAATAGAAATACTTATGAAGAGAACCGATCTTTCCTTCTTTCTCAAATTCTCTCATAACGTCGATCGGCATGATGACATTCGGATCGGCATTTGCAGCCGCCGGATCAAATCCCGCGTGGATGGTCTTGAACACGCCGCCTTCCAGTCTGTCCATACCGGTAACGTCATATTTGCCCCAGCGCGTTGCGGACGCGGACTGGATCTTATCCGGGTTATCAACCGGTACGATGCCGCCCGTCGTTGCCATCGCGATCTTCGCATGAGAAAGATCCTTAAGCGCATCTGCGATCGGAACAAGATCCTTCTTCGGAATATTAAGCTCGGAGGTATACGGTTCTCCGTTCACTTTCTTAAGAAGCATTTCGATCGCACGGTCAGCCGCACATACCGGCGGATTGAGCCATACCTGATGACGGATACCTCTCTGGAAATAGCCTTCCGCATCCGGTCCGAGGATATCCTCTCCCTTCAGGATCTTTGCGGCAAGCTTTGTCATCGCGGTCACGTCGTCCTTCATGGAACCTGCAGAATGGCTGCCCTTCATGACATACATTTCCTTCTTGAACATCTCTACGCCCGGGTTCTCCGGATGCATGGAGGTGATCACCGGCACATGATATTTTGCGGCAACCGCCTTGCCGATCTCACCGCAGGCAACACCGTAACGTCCTGCCTGGAATGCCGGACCAGCGATAAAGAGATCAAACTCTCCCACTTCGTCAAGCGCTTTCAGAATACGCTCGATCGCCTCGTCTCTGTGGGTACTCATAAAGTTATCGCCGCAGACAACCGTCGCAACGACCTGTGCATCCGCTGCCTTCAGCTGCTGATTGATCAGCCCTGTCGGACCGGCAGGAGTCTTTTTTACTTCCGGCTCAAAATCAGCCTTGTCCTCTCCGCCGACGCCCGCAAAGAACTGGTTGATATAACATACAACGTTCTTCATAGTATCGTATCTTCCTCCTGATTAAAATTCCTGCATCGTCTTCGTTGACCAGCCGATTGCCTGATCGCCGCAGAACATCGCGTTGTTCTCCATAATGATGGATCCGTCAGCTCTTACCGACGGGCCGAGGATCTCGTCGCCTGCCCAGCCGCCGCTTAAGCCATCACGTGCAAGCGCTTCGAGCTCTCCGATGACCTCAGGCATCGCCGGAAGATCAATGAGCTCCGATACATTTCCACAGGAAACGATCGCGTCTTCCTTCTCATCCATGGATACGAGCGGATCTGATTTGCCGTCACGTCCGGTACACTCGTTGGTAACGCCTACCACCTTAACGCCTGCGTTCTCAAGTGATACATAGCAGCCCGTGAAATCCGCATCCGGGTTTCCGTAGCCTTCCTCATTGACGATCGCCGCGTCTGCACCAAGGCTCTTTGCGATCTGCGCTACAAAGAGGGCTGAACGGTCTTTCTGCTCAAGCGCAACGTTCAGGTTTGACATGATCACACCGAGGAAGTTGATGGTCTTTCCATGCTGCTTATACAGCGCGCGGATGATCGGCGCATTCATGAAATCATAGGTTGACCACTTGGAAGAACACGGCATGAAGCTTCCGGAGATCATCGCACCGTCAAGGATCTCATTCGGATGCATCAGGGTCGGCACCATGTGGTTGCAGTCCCATCCGTAGCAGAGATCATTGTATCCGCCTTCCTCCATCTGAGACTGCGGCTGCATTACATACACAACAGACGGAAGCTTCTCAGTCTCGGGATTTCTCTTGATGATCGCTTCCAGATCAAAGGTCTCGACCTCTTCCGGCTCAAGCCCTTTCAGGCAGGATCCGATGTGCTCCGCAAGCTTATGAACCGCCTCACGGATCGCACGGTTTTTCTTCTGCTGCTCGCGCTTCTCAAAATCCTCATCCGTATCAGCTACCAGTACCAGGTTCTTAAGCTGGGAATAATAGGTGTACTTTGCTCCCTCGCCGCCCATATCGATGAGACCGTCCTGGAAACCACCCCAGTGGCGTCCGACTGCGAGAAGACTCATGTTCTTAAGGCAATAGGTCGTTCCGTTTCCGCAGGGTGTTACTTCTCCGGTATAGCCCGGGAAAAGCGGTGATCCGTCAAGCTTCACACGGCACTCAACCGCCTCCTTGACCGGAACAAGTCTTACCATATCGCCCGGCTTTACGATGCGCAGATCAGCCTCTGTAATGTGCGGATCCTTCTTTACGAAATCAAGGCATTCCTCTTTGTTTACAGTCAGGACGCCGTTTTCGTACTTCGTTTCGCTGCCGAACACGATGTCCTTTACATAAAAGTTACCGAGTTCCAACTTCATGCTATTTACTCCTTCCTCCTTAGGAAATTCTTTTAAATTTCTGACAGAATCTTAACATATTTTTCCGAAGTTGTGTGTAACTTTATGTTACTTTTAAGCTTTTCGGAACCTTGCCGAATCGTATCGCGATAACTCTTTTTCCGTATCGTGATAACTTTTTTATATACCGCGATAACTTTGTGCACTATTAAATTTAGACAAAAGAAAATCGGGCAAAAAGCCCGATTTTCTATAATTTTATTCATTTTTACCATATTTTATTAACTTCGTGTAACTTTACTTCGTTTTTCAGAATAATATTTCATTCGTGCATTTTTGTTACTCGAAATATAATTCACTTGTAACTTTCAGTCGCCTGTTCAACCTCCAGCAGCCACTCCCGTCTCAGCTCAAAGCAAACGCCAAGCTCATCAAATGCACCGCGCGGCTGCAGTTCAAATACGCGGGAAAAGCTGTCCAGCATCCTCCGTTTCAGAAGCGGATAAAAGTTCCCAAGGGAGCCTGTCACAAGCTCTGCCTCATTGCCGATCCCGTAACGCTTCAATTCCTGATTGAATGCCTTTTCATCCTCCGGCGAAAGCGGCACATACATCTGGTTGACCCTGTATCCCCAGGCGTATTCGGACAGTACAAACACCCTGTCTTTGGGAATCTCAAGCTTCAGGCAGACTGTATTTTCCGTATTCCGAAGCCGCATCTCCTCATGCATGGAAAGCCAGATCGGGAAACGGAACGTCTCCGGAATATCCATGTGTTTCCTGCATTCCTTCGTAAACCATTCATACAGTGTCACATAAAAATCAGAAATACTGTCGTTCTTTTCCCGTACATAGGCTTCCCGCACAAAATAGCTTCCGGTCTCCAGGAGGGCAGTGAGCACCCGCTTATCCTGTCTCGTATAAACGATATAGTTATCCATTTGTTTTGATTCCGTGCCTTATCTGTATTCCGGCCTTGATCCGGTCATTTTATTCGGAAAGCAGCTTCCTTCCCTTTTCATTTGCATACAGCCAGCAGATATCCGTCACATCCTGTCTGAACTGCTGTACCTGTGATTCGATCTCTTCTTCCTGAATGCCGTAATCCAGGATGCCCTTCAGATATCCCTGGTACAGGGTGCAGACCATATGGTTCATGCGCTCTGCATTCTTCTCTTCTATAACGCCCGCCTCCACACAGCGGTCCGTCATCACCTTGTCACGTTCCTTAAGATCCGTGGACTGGAGCATCACCTGAAGGTACGGGCTTACGATATTGATGCGCTCCGGAAACATTGAATAAAACTCCCGCAATGCATTCGTAAGCTTCCGGCTCGTCGAACTAAAGAAAATAATATTAAAGGCCTGCGGATGATGAAACGCTGTCCTCGCATATCCCTCCCAGATTCCGATGTGCGTATCCCATATCGTCTTCCAGCCGCTCTCATGGCTGTCCAGATCCTTCAGATAAACATCCAGATAAATCAGATTGGCATAGTAGATCAGTTCCTCAATATTATCAAAATAACGGTACATGCTTGTAGAGCTGCAGCCAAACTCCTTCGCCATGCGGCGGATCGACACCGCCTCCACGCCTTCATTTTCTATGATCTCGTAGGCTCTTTCAATATAGTCTCTGCGGCTCAGGTCCTTAAAATAACGTTTTCTTCCACGCCTCTCTATCGCCGTTCCATCCATACCCAGTCCCTTCTGCAGCATCCCTGCATGCTGCCCTGCCCGCGCAACGCTATGCGCTTATCCTGTTTTGTTCCGTCATGTCTAAGCTTGTACAATATCCTCTCTGCGAAGCTCCCATACGGCCGCCTGAAGCGCATCCGGCCGATCCGTTGAGAGTGTAAACAGACGCTCCCAGCTCTTTTTGATCCGCGCCTTTATCTGCGGATAAAATGGTGTCGAAAACGCCTGGAAAGATGAGTTAAGTCCCATTGCCTGAAGCTCCTCCCGGAAGTCCGCTTCTTCCTTCTCCGTCTCTCCGATCAGTGAAAGGTTAAGCACCTTCTGCCATTTCTCCCGTTCAAATATAAGCAGCCGTTCCGGTTCGATCATAAGCTCGATCAGCGGCATGTCCGCATCCTGATATACCCAGATCGGATCAAAATGCAGCCAGACCGGTGATTCAGCGCCCGCCGGCCTCGGCACGGTCTTTTCCATGTGTGCAGAAAAAAAGGTATATGCCTCCCGGAAGATCCAGGCGGATTCTCCGTACTTCTTTTCGATATAGGCATTTTTCACACGCGAGACGCCCGTCTCCATGATACAATCCATGACTGTCTTTGTCTGCGCCGTATAAAGCTTCAGTCTGCCATTTGCGCTTTCATTCATTCTCTCACCTTTCCCCTGCCCGTGTTTCATTTCCCCGGTTACACTCTTTAATTTAAGTTTACACATATATCGCGGTTTTGTCAAACTAACTATTTCAGATGTGAACCCCGTATTCAGCCTGCGCTTAAGCACATCCCGAAGCCGCCGTGCTTCGGAGAAAAAAATACCTGCAGAACCAATATCCGCAGGCATTTTTTATTGTCTTGTTTTTTTTCGTGAAGATCAGATCTCGTCTCCGCGTTTGATATTTGCGCGTACATTTTCACAGCAGGCATGGAACTCAGCCTTCTCTTCCGCTGAGAGCTTAAGCTCAACCACGGATTCAACGCCGTTCTTTCCGACGATAGCCGGCACGCCGACATATACATCCTTTTCTCCGTACTCCCCGTTAAGCTTTGTGCTGACAGGCATGATCACCTTTTCATCGTGCAATACGATTTCCGCAAGGCGTGCCGCCGTCGAAGAAATCGCATACTCCGTGCAATGCTTGCCGACGAAGGTCGCCCATCCTGCTCCGATCGATTCTGTCTGGAGCGCCGGACGATCGAGTTTGATCCCCTTTGCCTCCTCAAATGCATCCAGAGACAGTCCGCCAATATTGACAGAAGACCAGGCTGCGATCTGATGCGCGCCATGCTCTCCCAGCATATAGGCACAGATTGACTTGTGGTCCACGCCTGTCGCACGCGCCACAACGGAGCAGAGACGGCTTGAATCAAGACCTGTACCGGTACCGAATACATGTCCGTCCGGAAGTCCCGTCAGTCTTGCAAGACGCTCGGTAATGACGTCACAGGGATTTGTCACGTTGATCAGGATGCCGTCAAAGCCACTGTCCGCAATTTTCTTTGCGTAGCCATTTACCGCGTCTACTGTATAATTCATTTCCATATTGCGGTCTGTTCCGCCGACCAGAAGCTCGATCTTTCCGGTACAGTTAATAACCACATCGCAGTCCTTAAGATCCGCGAAATCCCCGACGCGCACCTCTACGCGGTGCGGGAAAAACTGCACGCCGTCAAACAGATCCTGACACTCAGACTTTGCCTTCTGCTCATTTTTATCTACAAGGACGATCTCATCAGCAATGCCTCTGACCGCAAGATTAAACATAACATGCGCTCCTACATGCCCTACTCCGATCACGCCTACGATTCTTTTCTTCATTCCGGTATTTCCTCTCTGTGCTGTGTTAACAATCTGTGCTGCAAATACTGTATCCTGTTGCGCTTATATCTGTAGTATATCTGTTTTTTACTCTGCCGCCGCGGCGATTACGCCACCTTGAAGATCCAGCCTTCCGGCGCAGGAATCGTGCCGAGCTGAATGCCCGTAAGCGTATCATAAAGCTTCGTCGTCACAGGACCCGGCTCTGCCATGCCCTTGCCGAACACGATCTTCCTGCCGTGATCATCGATCTCTCCGACCGGAGAAATAACGGCTGCCGTTCCGCAAAGTCCGCACTCGGAAAAATCGGAAAGCTCAGCAAGCTCCACCTTTCTCTCCTCCACTTTAAGACCAAGCATATGCTCCGCAACATAAAGAATAGAGCGTCTTGTGATAGACGGAAGGATACTTG
This sequence comes from Eubacteriales bacterium, assembly GCA_030524135.1. Lineage (GTDB taxonomy): Bacteria > Bacillota > Clostridia > Lachnospirales > Lachnospiraceae > Avilachnospira. The sequence goes on along the minus strand of JAUNHA010000010.1, from coordinate 50,630 downwards.
AGGACTTCGGGGTCACAAGCGTTTTTCCGTCAGCGCTGATGAAATAGAAGTTCGCTCCGCCGGTCTCTTCTACATATTTTCGCTCCGCCGGATCCAGGAATAAATTCTCTGCATAGCCCGCATGTGCAGCGATCTCGTGCGCATGCATGCTCATCGCATAATTAAGGCCGGCTTTGATATGTCCCGTTCCATGTGGCGCCGCACGGTCAAAGTCGCTGACCATCAGGGCAACCGGCTTGGCACCGCCCTTAAAATACGGTCCCACCGGCATTACGATCATACGGAATATATATTCATGAGAGGGCTTTACACCGATTACCGGGCCGGAAGCAAACATATACGGACGCACATAGAGCGACGCACCGCTTCCATATGGCGGAACAAAGCCGAGATTTGCGGTCACGGTCTCCTTAAGCGCCTCCAGAAATCTCTCCTTCGGGAACGGCGGCATGCAGAGAAACTCGGCCGAATCAGCCATACGCTCTGCATTCAGGTCCGGACGGAAGCAGACGATCTCCCCGTTTGCAGTCTCATATGCCTTAAGTCCTTCAAAGCATTCCTGGCAATACTGCAGAATACCGGCGCACTCGTTGATCCTTACCTCCGGATCATCGGAAAGGTATCCCTCTCCCCATGCCCCGTCTTTATATTCCGCAACATAACGCTTGTCACACGGCCTGTACTGAAAGCCGATATTGTTCCAGTCAAGATTTTTCAACTCTCTCATATTGCCCTCCACAGCATTCTTTTTTGATATATTAGTATACGCATCTGAAAAAAATTCGCAAGTTATTTTCCCGTTCCCCGCTCTTCAGGCATAAGAAAATGCAGTTTTCCTCTTTTCTTATAACTTCCGGTTATAATACCATCTCACAAAAGGGATTTGCAGTGTCTTTTTCACAGCACAAAAGCGGCAGGACTCTCCCGCCGCTTTCAGTTCAGAAGTATCCGCAGAGCCCGGTTCTTTGCAGATGGGCTTTACATCTTCTCCTCAATATTGATTTCATGCTTTGCAGCCTCTTCCTTCAGGGCGTCCTCGGTCTTCTGCGCCGCCTCTTCCGCCTTCTTTTCCGCTGCTGCCTTTGCCGCTTCCTCTTCCTTCTCTATCTCGTCGAGGTTCTTCTTATATTCCTCTTTGATATCGCTGACGGTATCGGAAATCGTCTCTTTCGCCTCTGCAAACGCTTCCTTAACCTCTTCCGGCTTAAGCTTCTCGCTTACCTTTGCAGAAACCTCGCTCACCTTCTGGGAAACGTCCGAAGCCATCTCCTTAATATTGTCCACGACCTCGTTTTTCGTTCCCTCCGGATCCTCATCGTACTTTGCCTTCATGTTTTTTGCATGCTGCACAACAGTCTGACCTGCCGTCACCGCCAGATTTCCCGCACCCTTTGCCATGCTTCCGGCAGCCTTTGCAAGATCGCCTGCCGCATCCTTAAGAGCGCCCCTGTTTCCGCAGCTCAGGGAAGTATAAGTGCGCTTTGCCGCCTTCTTCATATCATCAGCGCTGCCCTCGATCTCGTGAATATCGCCTTCAGCCGCTTCCTTAAAATCGGTATAATCCTTTAAATATTTGATGACAGCTGCCGTGCCTGCCGTCAAAACTGCAAGTCCCAGAAGACCTCCGATCCCACTCTTTTTTCCCATGATGATCCCTCCTCAGGTAAATCGTAATTTTTCTAGCTATTATTGTAGCATGTAAAATGGTACAAGTGAACATTTTTACTGCAAGTTTCAGGAATCTTTTGCAATTCCTTACAGGTTTTCCGGTCCAAAGCTGTCAAACAGAAGCTCGGAAAGCTTATAAACTTTATACTCCGCCGGGCCTTTTGCCAGTATGATCCTAAATTCCTCCGGTGCCCCGAACTCGCGCATGACCTGGCGGCACACGCCGCAGGGCGGACAGTAGTCCGGAAGCTCAAGTCTGCTGCTGTATGCGTCTTTTTCGAGCCATTCCTTATGACATCCTGTAACCGCGATCGCGGAAAACTCCTTTTTTCCCTCCGAAACGGCTTTAAAGATCGCGGTCCGCTCGGCACAGATGCCGGCTGAATAGGCTGAATTCTCAACATTCACTCCGTCATACACCGTTCCGTCCGCACATAAAAGCGCAGCGGATACATGAAATCCTGAATACGGCGCGTAAGCAGCCGGAAGACCTTTCAGTGCGCGCAGCGCAAGCGCGTCATATGCTTCTCTTTCCCGGCTGTCCGAAATATCATTTCTCATCTGCATTGCTTTGTTACCTCTCTGATCTGTCTTCCCGCTGATCTGAATTTCTATGTCAGATATAAAAAAGCAGGAGCAAAACCCCTGTAAATATCCATGTGAATAAAACAAACCCCAGAGTGCCGTCAAGCCCGTCAGTGACTCCCAGCCGAAGGCCAGGTGGGTTCTCTCAAGGACCGCTTCAGCCATCCGTTCGAAGACGGCCCGGCATCCGCATCACAAATATTGAAATCCCTTATGTCAGATTGTGGAAGTAAAATAAACAGGCTTATCGAACACTCCAGGTTACTATTATACTAGCATAAATCCGTATACAGCGCAACTTTGTATCCCCAGGAAATACTTTTTTCAGAAAGATCATATTTTTTTCAGAAATACGGGAACCATCCGAAAAAGTACATATCCCAGTACGCCTCCCGCCGTGTTCATCAGCACGTCGTCAAGCTGGCAGTGCCCTCTTGCAGTGATAAACTGCATATATTCAAGACAGACGGAAGCGGAAAAGGAAAGCGGCAGGACCGCCCACAGCGTCCCCGCCTTCCGGAAGCATGCCGGTATGAGCACACCGAACGGGATAAACATCATCAGATTTTCCACCATATAGGCCTTATCCCTCAGGCTGTTGTTCCAGACGCCGAAAATCTCCATATTGACGCCAGTCCGCGATCCCGGCGCACGGGAAAACCAGGCCTGCTCCAGAAACACATAGAGATAGATGCCAAGGAGAAAAAAGAAAGCCGGTCTTTTCCAGTGAAACTGTCCGCCGCGGTACACCTCCCGGATACCGGACAAAGCTGCGGCTGCCGCGAACAAAAGCCCCCACAGCAAGCCGCCCGGAATATAAGACAGCGGCTCCCGCATGTCGTCGATCACATATTTAATAAAATAAATCAGCTGTTCTCTTTCCATTCAGTCTTATGCCCCTGCGAAAACAGGACCAGTCCTCCCCGCTCCTCATGTCCGGTGTTCCAGAGTGCGCCAAAGTCAAACCACTTCCATTCCCCGTAGCTCACTGCCTTTACAAAAAACTGCTCGCGGTACTGCTGATAGCCCGTCAGCAAAAACCAGTGCCAGACGTAGTCTTCAAACTGCTCGTCCTGATGTCTTAATGTAAGGCAGGGAACCGGGAATCCATTATCGATCTGCTCCCGGAGCGCTGTTTTCGCCTGTTTTTCCGCCGTTGATCCGGGAAGACCACGCATCCTGAGGCGCACTTCTCCCAGCACCGCCTTCTGGTAATCCAGAAAGCCGTCCATATAGATTTCCAGCGTATTGATGCCCATATGCCTGGGCCGGAGGAAGGGCTTCATCACCTTCGCAAACCGCACATATTCCGCTTTCGTAACAGACGGTCCCGAAAGCCCGTACGGGTAAAGGCGCAGCCCCTTATGAAGCGTAAGGGTAATACAGCTGTCGCAGGCTGTCACCGCGCCGCATCCGCCAAGCTTCATCCACGGATCCAGGAATTTATCCTGATCAAAGCCGTAATCTCCGTCTACCATAAAATACGGCAATTCAATTTTATCTGCAAATTCTGCCATACCGCCGCCTTAATTTACATACTGTATCTGCTGCTCTGTAACCAGCGGAAACTGCATGAGCTCCGCACTGTCCAAATCTTCCTTATGCATCTGAACCGCCGTGATCCGGCTGTTGCCGCAGGTTTTATAGTAATAGATTCCCTGATCTGCGTTAATGCAGCAGGAATATGTTGTCTTGTCAAAAATACCTTCCGGCGTAAGAACTGTTCCCTCCACCATCGCAACACTTTCAAGCAGATGGAAAAACTGTCCGACCGAATTTCCTTCCCCTTCCGCACAGGAGGAGTGCATCCGGTTAAATACCGCCTTTACAAAACGGGATGTTGAGGAAGAATCTCCAGGCATCCCGAGCGCTCCCATTCCCTGCGCAAACGGCTTTAAGGAAAGCTTGTCGCTGAAGCGGTTTTCCGGGCTCCTGTCCGTCAGATTAAGATACAGATTCAGGTTTGTCAGATGGAAGGAGAACGGCGGGTTATTCGTAAGCACGCCGGTCGGGTTATCATAAATATGCAGACCGTCCCGCATCGCCTCCACCACGATGGAACGCTCTTTGTCCGCGATATGCCAGTGAAGCTCTGCAAGCGGCATACCTGCTTTAAACGGAATATCAACGAGATGGATGCGTTCAAACAGCGCCCTCGCCTCCGTGACCGTCGTACACTGCGACAATATCCAGGGAATCAGCTCAAACTGGCTGATATTATCCTTATCCGGATCCGCTTCTTTATTATAGTATGCATTCCCCGGGAAATTAAGTCCCGCAATGCAAAGTCCCTTTTCATTCACTGCCTCCGCATACAGCGGATAATCATCCATCACGCTTGCCATTCCGAGCATGGCATACTGCGCCCGTCTCGGCGCTTCCTTCCGGAACTGAAATATATATCCGCGCGGCGTCAGCACCACACGCTCTCCAAATCCGCATTCCAGATCAAGATTTCGTCCAAAATAAAAATCCTTTGTCTGCAGGGTCATACTGGTACACATATCCTCTTCCTCCTCATCAAAATCAGGTTCTTATTTTAAGGCGGCTTTCCAATGACTGCCTGTGCCGTAAATCACTGTTCCAGCGGGTATTCCATCTCATACCATTCTTCCCCGCCCCATACGGACTGCGCGATTCCGCGGTTATGAAAGCCCATTCTTTCATACATTCCCACCTTTCCTGCAAGGCAGGTAAGAATGACCATACGGCGTCCGCGCTCTTTTTCTCTTTTGAGATAACAGGACATAATCTCCCGGGCAAGTCCCTGCCCGCGGTATTCCGGCAGTACATCAAGCCCCAGCAGCATGACATTTTCCCCTTCCGGATTATTGAGCTTCGCATTCCGGAAAAAATCATCCTGCAGCACATTGCTGTCCGTCGCAAGTCCGTTCAGAAAGCCGGCAAGCTTTCCGGTTTCCCTGTCCACCGCCACCAAAAAAAGCTCCGGAATCATCTCCGCTCTTTCCTTCATCTGTTCCTTTGAACAGGCTTCATGCGGCGGAAAGCAGATCTGTTCGATCAATACGGCTTCCTCCGCCTCCTCCGGGCGTATGTTTCTGAATTCAAACCGTTCCTTAAGCGTATTTGCAGCGGTCATTTTCTGTTCTGGCCTCCGTTCATTCTTTCTTTTTGAGACCCCGTACCTGAAACGGTACTGTCATCCCTTTATGATCTTATACAGTTTACAGCAATTCATAATAAAAATCAAAACATATCTTTCATTAGCTGCCTCCATAGCCTTCGCCTGTCACCTGAAACAGCGATTAATTTCCGCATATCCCATGGTCTCTTTCACTGAAATTGTGCTACAATAAAGAGGCTGCAATCACGCAGCATTTCAGAAAGGAGTTCTGCTATGTCAAAACATGGATTGAAAAAAATAGGCGCGCTCTCTGCTGCCGCTGCAGGCGCAGGCGCTGCCGCACTGTTTGCCAGAAACGCAAAGAAGAAAAGGGAAAACGGGAACCGATCCGGCATAAGCTCCTCTGTCCGGAATGATTACCGCAACACGGAGCTTGGAAAGCACGAAAAAAACAGCAAGGGGATTTATTATACAAACGGAAACTATGAGGCCTTTGCCCGTCCGGAAAAGCCGGAAGGCGTTGATGAAAAACATGCCTACCTTGTCGGCAGCGGTCTTGCAGCCCTCGCTGCAGCCTGCTTTCTTGTCCGCGACGCGCAGATGCCGGGAAATCATATCCACATCCTTGAGGCTATGGATATTGCAGGCGGCGCCTGCGACGGCATTTACGACGCATCAAGAGGTTATGTCATGCGCGGCGGCCGTGAAATGGAGGATCATTTCGAATGCCTCTGGGATCTGTTCCACAGCATTCCTTCTCTCGAAAAGCCGGGTGCTTCCGTCCTTGACGAATACTACTGGCTCAACAAGCACGATCCCAACTACTCTCTCTGCCGTGCGACCGTAAACCGCGGCGAGGACGCACATACAGACGGAAAATTCAATTTGAGCCAGAAGGGCTGCATGGAGATCATGAAGCTGTTCTTCACAAAGGACGAGGATCTGTATGACAAAACGATCGAAGACGTATTTGACAACGAGGTTCTCGGCTCCACCTTCTGGCTTTACTGGCGGACGATGTTTGCCTTTGAAAACTGGCACAGCGCGCTCGAGATGAAGCTCTATTTCCAGCGCTTTATTCATCACATCGGAGGCCTGCCTGATTTCAGCGCGCTCAAGTTCACGCGTTATAACCAGTACGAATCCCTGATTCTTCCGATGCAGAAGTATCTGGAAGCAGCCGGCGTCGATTTCCGTTTCAATACGGAGGTCACCAACGTTCTATTTGAATTTGAGGACAATAAAAAAATTGCATCCGCGATCGAATGCAGGGTGAACGGTGCAGAACAGAAAATTGACCTCACGGAAAATGATCTGGTATTTGTAACAAACGGAAGCTGCACCGAGGGAAGTATTTACGGAGATCAGAATCATGCGCCGAACGGAGATGCCGAGGTGCGTACGAGCGGCTGCTGGAGCCTCTGGAAAAACATTGCGAAGCAGGATCCTTCCTTCGGACATCCGGAAAAATTCTGTTCCAATATCAGCAAAACCAACTGGGAATCCGCCACCATCACGACACAGGATGAGAAAATCATTCCTTACATTACCAGGATCTGCAAGCGTGAACCGCTCACGGGCAAGGTCGTAACCGGCGGTATCGTAAGCTGCGCAGATTCAAAATGGCTCATGAGCTGGACGATCAACCGTCAGGGGCAGTTTAAGAATCAGGAGCCGGGCAAGGTCTGTGTCTGGGTATACGGTCTCTTTACGGATGTCCCGGGCGACTATATCAAAAAACCGATGCGGGAGTGTACCGGAAAGGAGATCACTGCGGAATGGCTGTATCATCTGGGTGTTCCGGTTTCCGAAATCGATGAACTTGCGGAAAACAGCGCTGTCTGCGTTCCGACGATGATGCCGTATATTACCGCATTCTTCATGCCCCGCAGAAAGGGCGACCGCCCCGATGTTATTCCGGACGGCTGTGTAAACTTTGCTTTCCTCGGTCAGTTTGCAGAGACTCCCCGTGACACCATTTTTACCACCGAATATTCCGTGCGTACTGCCATGGAAGCCGTATACGGACTGCTTGGCGTAGACCGCGGCGTACCGGAGGTCTGGGGAAGCGTCTATGACATCCGCAATCTTCTGGACAGCTCCGTCAAACTGATGGATGGGAAATCCCCTCTGGAGATGAACCTCGGAATCCTTAATCCGCTGAAGAAGCCGCTTCTGCGAAAGCTTCAGGGAACCGTGATCGAAAAGCTCCTTCGCGATCATGACATTTTAAGAGACGGAATGCTGTAAAAAAATTATTCTGCAGCCTTTCGTCATGCAAAAAGCCGGATGAACAGCACTTTGTTGTTCACTCCGGCTTTTTTATTTTGTCTGCAGATGGATGCATACAACTTATTTAAGGGCCTCAGTCCATATATTTTTCCGTACACATCTCACTGTATGTCCAGAGTTCCAATGCATTTTCCCTGTTATAGGACAGGGCTGAGGTCTCGCAGGTATGCGTACTTCTGTCAAAGTACTGCCCGCTCACGGACAGATCAGGCATCGCCGCAAGCGCCGCATAAGCATCTGAAGATTTCTCCAGATCCCCGAACCGTTTTGGCATCAGATGCTTTACACTCTCTAACGCGAGCTTATTGAGCGGCATAAAATTCGTCTTCATAAGACCCGGGTTAAAGGCATTGGCCAGGATCTCCGATCCGCGCTCCTGAAGTCTCCGGTTCAGCTCATAGATGAAATACAGATTGCACAGTTTTGAATAAGCATAGCGATCCATGCTGTTTGCGAGCTTTGCATCCGGATGCGCCAGAGCCTCGGCTCCATGCCAGACGAGCTTTGTATTGAACGGGTCGTGCATGTCACTGCTCGTTGCAAATATTCTTCCCTTCTCTTCCATTTCAGGAAGCAGCAGCCTTGTCAAAAGGAAATGCCCCAGATGGTTTGTCTCAAAGATCACATCATATCCGTCCTTCGTGATGCCCTTATGACCGCCGCTGATCCCGGCATTGCACAAAAGCGCATAGATTTTTCCGTATGCGCCCCTGCGGTACTGCTCTGCGAACGCTCTGACAGAATCGAGCGAAGCTGTATCAAGCTGTATGGGAAGCACCCCGGAATTTCCGGAATATGCTACGATCTCATCCTTTGCGCATTCCGCCTTTTCCATGTCCCGGCAGGCAAGGATCAGCCTGTATTCATTCGATGCCTTTGCCGCTTTCTTCGCTGTCTCAAGTCCAAGCCCGGAGGTAGCCCCTGTAATGATAATATTCTTCATGTCGTCATCCTTTCCGGAATCCAAAACGAACCTCTATCCCGATATTAGCAGATCATACCGGCGAAATGCCGGAACCTTGCCGGACGTACCGCCTGATCCACTGATATGCTATCACTGCCGGATCAGATTATCAATAGCAGGAGCTATATATGCTCACTTAAAAATGCCCTCTTTACAGAACATCCTTCAACGGCATTCCATAAAGAGGGTTCAAATGATCAGTCTGTCACATAATCATAGAGGCATTCTCCGTCCTCATAGCTTAAAAGCAGCGTTCTTGTATCTCCTGTATACAAATTTACAACACAGGTTCCATCAAGCCCATACATATCATGCGTTTCTGTCAGAGAAGATGACAGATCGCTGAAAGCCGGCTTCAGCGTATTGATCCAGATACGTCTTACAGAAGGAACTATTTTCGTCATCTTTGCGTTATCCAGCCTGAAGTTCGTTTTCCACAATTCAATATTGGTATTTCCATCCGCATCAATATCAAAGCTATACAGATATCCCATCTTACTTAAAGCAAGATCAAGATCCTGCCTGTAATTCTGAAGTTTCTGAAGCCGTTCTTCTTCTCCTGTTTCATCTGCTGTCTGGTTCCGGGAGGCATCCCCATTTCCATCACTGTTTCCCTGATCAGTTATCAGATAAGGCGTATAATCAAAGCCAGCCTGTAGGAATACCTGCTGCTCAGGAGCCGCAATTAATACAATTTCTCCATTACTGATCCACTGCCCGTCTGCATTTACCTGATACCCGTCCGGTGTCGTTGTGTTCGAAAGCATATAACCCTGCTCATCAAAATAATAGCACTTCATCAGGCTGTCATTCGCTCCGGAAATCCACCACCAGCCATTTGAGCACCACTGGCTGTTATCCTCATTCGTTCCATACCAGTACCGTCCGGCGCTGTCCTGCTGCCATCCCATTGCATAGGCACTCAGCCCCATTATTGCAGAAAGGACAGCTGCAGCAAATACCATTAATACATTCTTTTTCATGATAAAATACCTCCTGTACAAATCAATCATTTACATAATCCCGTGTGCAGACACCATTGGTATAACCCAGTATCAATTGTTTTGTATCTGAGGTAACAAGATTATAGGAAACATCTATATCCAGCCCATAATTGCGGGACAGATTATACAAAAACTGTGCAACATCTCTGGTACCGGATTTGTTCTGATTCCATGCTGCTTTTAACTGCGGAAAAGAAGATGCATAATTTCTGGTCATTTTTGCATCCTTCATTGTGATATTGCCCCAGATATTTACCGTTACATTATTATTTGCATCACTTCTGAGTGAGTGCTCCAATCCCGCACTGTTTAATCTTCTTTCTACTTCATTGCAAAAGCCGGTAAAATCTCCCTGTGTCTGCACTGTCTCCGGCTGTTTTTCCTGCTGAGGCTGCGCTTCCTGACTTTCTTCCTGCTGCTGTCCGGCAGGCTGGCTGCCCTGAGCGTTATTGTAGGTCTCCGGAATATATGCAGTATAATCGAAGTCTGCCGGCATAAAACTCTTTGGCTCCGGTGCAACAATTGCAACAACCGTACCATTACTGATCCATTGACCATCCGCATTTACCTGATACCCGTCCGGTGTTGTCGTGTTCGAAAGCATATAGCCCTGCTCATCAAAATAATAACACTTCATTCTGCTTTCATACGCATTGAAGATCCACCACCAGCCATTTGAGCACCACTGGCTGTTATCCTCATTCGTTCCATACCAGTACCGCCCGGCGCTGTCCTGCTGCCATCCCATTGCATAAGCACTCAGCCCCATTGCTGCAGAAAGGACAGCCGCTGTTAATCCCATTAAAAATTTCTTTCTCATAGCATTCATTCCCTCTCTTTCCATTGCTTCTGAAATAATACTGGAATCTGCAAAGCCTGAAACACCACACTTCTTATTCATTCAGCCATGCATAAAAATGCTAGCAAATTTTCCCTTCCGATACAATGCGCAGGCTGCATAGTGTATCCGGTTTTTCCGCGCAATAAAATAGCTCCGGAACAGTCTCCGAAGCTATCAGACAAACTAATATAAATGGATCAATAGCATGCTCTCAGCACAGCAAGAATATCTGTCTCTTCCATAGGGCGGTATCCGCCTCCCTTAACACAGGATGCGGCGATCTTGGGAAGCATTTCCTCCGTCGTTCCCAGCTCACGAAGTGTTTCCGGAAGTCCCAGCTCTCTGCTGAAAGCTGCCAGAGCGTCAATTCCCGCGAGCGCGGCTTCCTCTTTGCTCATAGCATCCGTATCGATACCCCAGATGCGTTTTGCAAAACGGACAAACTTGTCGATACCGTCCTTATAGATATAGCGATAATACGGAATGGAAATAACTGCCAGCCCCTCTCCATGCGGGCAATCTGTGTAGGCGCCAAGCTGATGCTCGATCATATGCACCTCCCAGTCCTGTTCCTTGGAAAGGCCGGTCAGCTTGTTCAGTCCCATCGTCGCACACCACATCAGATTGCTGCGCGCTTCATAATCCTCCGGATCTTTCAGTGCCGCGCGGGCGCTGTGGATCAGGGATGTCATCACGCCCTCAATGATATAATCCGTTGTATTATCATCATTTCCGGTAAAATACTGTTCCATCAGGTGAGAAAAGGTATCAAAGATTCCGCTCACCATCTGCCGCTTCGGCACGGAATAGGTATACTCCGGATTAAGGATGGAAAACTTCGGATTTACATTTGCAGGATAGGTTCTGCCGCCCTTGATCATCTCGTCCTCATTCGTAATGACAGAGCCTCCGTTCATCTCAGAAGCGGTTCCCGCCATCGTCAGCACGCAGCCCACCGGAACGATCCGGTTATTGACCGGCTCAAAATTCACCCAGTATCTCTGCCAGGGATCTCCCTCGCAGTAAGCAGACAGTGAAATGCCCTTGGAACAGTCGATCACGGAACCGCCTCCAACCGCTAGAATCAGATCGATCTGATTTTCCCGCACCAGTCTTGCTCCCTCCATCATCTGCTTATAAGTCGGGTTGGATTTGATACCGGAAAGTTCTGTCACCGTCTTACCATTTTCTTTCAGTATCTGCATGATTTCATCATAGAGTCCCATAGATTTGATTGCATTTTTTCCATAAACAAGCAGTACATTTGATCCGTATGCTGAAAGCTCCTCGCCAAGATGTGACAGCGCTGTTTTTCCAAAATGAATTCGTGTCGGGTTGTAATATGTAAAGTCCAGATTCATAATTGTGTCTCCTTTGCTTTTTTATCCTGATTATCACTCCGCTGCCGTTATCACCATTTCCCCGGAAATCTGACTGATGAATTCACTTCCCTCAGTTACTTTTCCAAGTTCATAAAGAGAGCCGTTTGGATTGTAACTCCCATAAAACAGCACAACGTCTCCCCACGGTTCGTAGTATGCCAGCGTTCCGACGCTTCCGTCCGTATGCGGAGCACCGCTCACATCAAGCTTTTGCGGCGGATAGAAGGTCTTTTCATTGTTGCTGAAGTCCTCATTCTCCACGGTCAAAGGAAGCTGTGCATACAGGCTTTTTGCCGCCTGACTGTCATTTAATGCAAATTTGATCGTATTCCCATTTGCCTGGATCTGTATTGTCATCGTTTCTGCTCCTTCTGTCTTATCTGCTGCTGCGGTATCTGTCGGGGTGATTTCCGCAGCACTCTGTTCTGTATTCTGTTCTGAACTATTCTGCGCCGCCGTCTCAGTTTCCGTTGCAGCCGATGTCGCAGCCATTGTCGTCTGCCGGTTTCCGCATCCGCTTACAGACAACAGAAGGCAGGCTGCCAGAAGCAGGGCCGTTCTTTTCTTCATGTCGCATTCCTCCTTATCCGTCTTAGGTTTGATTCGTCATTTTCCGCAATGATCATGCTATCTGTTTTTATGATCATATTCTTTCTGCATCTACATCATACTTTCCGGATCCGGCAATGTAAAATACTTAAGCAGCATAAACAATCATGCCTGCCATGTATACGTAAAAAAAGATGGCTGATCAAAGCCATCTTTTCTTTACTGTAACCTAATCGTTATTCTCTTAAGTCACCATTATACGGAATATTTCTCCACTACATCCCAGTTTAAGTCAATTCCAAGTCCCGGTCCCTGCGGAACGATATAATTCATGTGTTCGTCGCAGGCAACCGGCTCCTTTAAGAGCTCTGTGCGCAGCGGGTTTTTGTTCTCTTCCGACTCGATGAAGGGAACATTGGGCTGGGCTGCCGCAAAATGGACATTGGCGGCGGTCAGCACTGCGGAGAAGAACGTGTGCGGAGTGAACAGCTTATTATAGGCCTGAGTCAGGGCTGCGATTTTCATACACTCGGTAAAGCCGCCGCTCCAGCCAAGATTAGCCTGAACAATATCCAGGGCGCCTGCCTCCAGAAGCTCCCGATAGCGGGTGAGCCCCTGCTCCGACTCACAGCCGGCTACGCGGACATGCTTGAATGCAGAGACAAGTCTGGCATATCCGGCGACATCATCGCTGCGGACAGGCTCCTCAATGGCGAAGATACCCATTTTCTCGAAAAACGGCTCTGCGGCCAGCACATCGTCCAGGCTCCAGGTGCAGTTCATGTCCAGCATCAGCGTATGATCCGGACCGATGGTCTGGCGTACCAGCTCCACCCGCGCCATATCCTCCTCGTGAGAAAGCTGGAAATCCCCGCCCCGCATGAACTGAAGCGGCATGGCCTGATTCCGGGTCGTACGGCCTACCTTCATCTTAAAGGCAGTATATCCCCGGTCCAGATAACCCTCCATTTCACGCTTCAAGTCGTCCATGGACTTTTCACGGGCATAGAAGCCGGCGCTGGCATAACCCTGAACCTTATCGTTTACGGCGCCCAGAAGTTTGGATACCGGCATGCCGGCCATTTTTCCCTTTAAATCCCAGAGGGCGATATCGATGCCGCTTAATGCGCCCATCACCAAACCGCGCCGTCCGCCTGCCCAGTTGTTCCAGAGCATTTTCTGCCACAGACGTCCGGTATTGGAGGGATCCTCTCCCACCAGAAGCGGCTTCAGCTGTTCCTCCACGATAGCTGCCATAGCCGTTAAGCTGGCGCCGAAGGTAGCGGATTCTCCCAGCCCGTAAAGCTCTGTGTCAGTTTCCACCTTGATCAGGAAGGCAGTCCTTGCTCCGCAGCAGCCGCAGCCATCAGCAATGGCGCAAGGGTAGGTGTATTTCAGGCAAATGGCCTTTACATCAGTGATTTTCATAATCAGGTTCCTCTCTTACTTAAACAGATTGGGAAGCAGAAGGGAAATTCCCGGAATATAGGTGATAACCAGGATATCGAAGAGCAGTACTGCAAAATAGATAACCAGGTACTTCATCATGCCCTCGATTTTTACCTTGGCGCTGTCGCAGACCACATACAGGTTGACGCCTACCGGAGGGGTCATCATGCCGATGGCCAGATTGCTCATCATAATGATGCCGAAGTGGATCAGATCCACGCCCAGAAGGGTTGCCACAGGTGCAAGCAGGGGAGCCAGGATCACCATAGCCGCGCCGGCCTCACAGAACATACCGATAATCAGCAGCAGGATATTGACAAGCAGCAGGAATACATATTTGTTGTCGGAAATACCCAGGAAAGCGGAAGCAACTGCCTGCGGCACCTGCTGCTTCGTCAGCAGCCAGCCGAAGATGCTGGATGCCGCCATGATCAGCATAACCGTGGACATGGTGAGCACGGAATCGCGGAAAATGGAGCGCAGATCGGACAGCTTGATCTCCCTGTAAATAAACACGCCTACGATCAGTCCGTAGAACACAGCCACAACGGCCGCCTCTGTAGGAGTGAACAATCCGGAGTAAATGCCGCCCAGGATGATGACCGGCATCAGAAGCGCCAGAATTGCGTCCTTTCCTGCTTTTATGCGTTCGGCTCCGCTGGCCTTTTCCGCTGCCACAAAGCCCTGCTTCTTTGTCAGGAAATGGGCTGCGATACAGATGGTGATGCAGATGAAAATACCAGGCAGGAAGCCGGCCATAAACAGATCGCTGATGGACTGGCCTGTGGCCACACCGTACTGGATCAGACCGATACTGGGAGGAATGATAACGCCCAGCTCCGCGGAGGAAGCAATGGTTGCCGCCGCAAAGTTTCTGTCATATTTGTGCTTTAACATTTCCGGGATAATGATGGCGCCTACGGCAGCTGCCGTCGCTGCGCTGGAACCGGAAATTGCCGCGAAGAAGGCACAGGTCACAACTGCAACCATGGCAAGGCCGCCTGATACATGACCCAGAAAGCTGTTGCAGAGGTTTACGAGACGGCGGGAAATGCCGCCGGCACTCATCAGGTTTCCTGCCAGTACGAAAAACGGAATCGCGAGCAGGGTGAAGCTTCCGGATCCGGAGAACATCCGCTGGATAATGATGGCCGGATGGATCTCACCGGAATACAGGATGGCAAGGGCTGAAGAGCCGCAGAGCACGAATGCAATGGGTACGCCGGCAATCAGCAGAATCAGCATGGATAAAAATAATACGCCAGTCATAATCAATTCTCCCCCTTCCACAGGTTATACATGGAAATCAGTGTGTTGAACAGCATAAACAGCGCTCCTGTGGGAACTGCCGCATACATAAGCCCCATCGGCAGCTTCATGACCGGCGTGGTCTGATACCAGACACGGCCGGAGGCCCAGTAGCCGACACCGATTAAAAGAGCCAGAAGGGCGATAACCGAGAGATCCACGAGAACAGTCAGTACCCGCTGTCCCTTTTTGGGCAGCAGACCGGCGAAGAATTCAAGACCGATCAGAGAGCCCTTGCGGACACCTAAGGCAGCACCCAGAAAAGTGCTCCAGATGAGCAGGTACTTGGAAAGCTCCTCGCTCCAGGGGATGGAAGCGTGGATCAGGCGGAATACCACCTGAGCGAATACGACCGCTGACATAACCGCGAGCATGGTGATTACTACAAATTCCAGCAGTCCGTTTACGACACGGTCTGCAGTTTTTACTGCCTGTTTCATTACTCTCCTCCCTTCGCCTCGTTGATCTGACGGAGCAGATCACCGTACTGGCTGTCATATTTTTCATAAACCGGCTGAACGGCTGCCTTAAAGGCGTCCTTGTCTACCTCGTTGACCTGCATGCCGACTTCCTTTAACTGCTCCAGTGTGCTGTCCAGCTCCTGTCCGGCCAGCTCACGCTCATAGTCCACAGTTTTTTTCAGGGCTTCTTTCACGATCTCGCCCTCCTCCGGCGTCAGCTTGTCCCATACAAGGTCGCTGACCATCACAGGACACACCGGATAAAAATGCTCTGTCAGGGACAGGTACTCCTGCACCTCATAGAACCTGGAGTTCAAAATGGTAAACAGAGGATTCTCCTGGCCGTCCACCGCTCCGGTCTGCAGCGCGGTGAAAAGCTCACCAAAGCTCATGGAAACCGCGTCGATGCCAAGCTCGCCCAGAGCATCCACGCAGACGGAGCTTTCCAGGGTGCGCATCCGGATGCCGCGGCAGTCCTCCGGGGATACAATCGGCAGCTTAGAGTTGGTCATGCTGCGGAAGCCCAGATCAAAGGTGCCGTAGATCTCAATCCCCTGTTTTTTCATGCCGTCAAAAACGGCCTGGCCTGCCGGACCATCCAGAACCTCGAAGGCCTGCTCACGGTCGTCGAACAGATAAGGGAAATTGAATACGTCCATGTTGGGATCGAAACCGCTCAGTGCTGCTGCTACGGCAACCGTAATATCGATGGTTCCAAGCTGAAGCCCCTCGGTCATTTCACGCTCATCTCCAAGGGAGCCGTTGGGCTGTACGTCCACAATCACGCGGCCATCGGTCTGTTCCTCGACCATGTCCTTAAAATACAGGGCCGCCTTGTGGTAGGGGTGTCCCTCTGCCTGACCGTGTCCGAAGGTCAGATGCACCGTATCCCGGCCATCTGCACCGCTTTGTCCCGGTCCGGCGCATCCTGCGGTTCCTATGGAAACTGCCAGAACTGCCGCCGCTATCCGTCCGAACCATTTGTTCATAATTCACTGTACCTCCTGTATTTTCGTTTTGGCTTTTGTTGAATTTATTTTATGTTTGTTTTTTCACAAACGCAAAGGATATATCTTGTATGCATGATGAATCCATGCTAAAATTAAATACAACAGATTAAACAGATTAATTACGGCAAAATGACGGCGAAGGCGGGACTGCAATGAATATGAATTTAAAGGATGTAGCCTACGAAACCATCAAACAAAAAATCATTTTCTGTGAATACAAGCCCGGTATGCTTTTGAGCGAGGCGCAGCTGATGCAGGAAATTGATGCCAGCCGCACGCCGGTACGGGAAGCGTTAAACAAGCTGGAGCAGGAAGGTTTTGTCCAGATCATCCCGAAGAAGGGCACGGTGGTGACAGCCCTTTCCTTAAGCGAGGTCAATATGACCTTCGAAGCGCGGCTGATCCTGGAGCCGTATATTCTGGAGCACTATATCCAGTTTATTGACAAGGGGAAGCTGGCCGGAATCCGGGAGATGATTCAGAGCCAGATCACCTCCTTAAACGGCGATTCGGTGGGAACAGCCGTCTATCCGGAGTTTTGCGATTCCGATGATCTGCTTCACCGAACCATCACCGACGCGTTTACCAACAAGTATTTAAATTCCAGTCTGGCACATATCTATGACCAGAACATGCGGATCCGTCTGCTGGCCGGTCCCAGCATCTGGGAGCGCCATAAGGAAGCGGCCATAGAGCATCTGGAGCTGATCGACTATATTCTGATGGAGGAGAAGACAAAGGCCAGTGAAGCTGCGGTGATCCACCTGCAGCACTCCAAGGAGGCGGCGATCCGTTCGCTGCTGAACGGCGATATGCCGATTTGCTAAATGCTGTGTATAAGTTATCATACGAAAAGCCGGATGATCACAACGCATCGTTGGTCATTCCGGCTTGTCTTTTTGCAGGGCTGTACAAAAACTGCCGCACCCCGGTTTCCCGTAAGGTGCGGCAATCGTGTTTTTTAGGCTGATGCTTCCTCAGAGGTTGGTTATGCCTCCTGCACCGCTTCAGCTTCTTCAATTACTTTTTCCTCGGGTATCATTAAATCAGCTTACTACTCCGCAAGCCTTGAAAGAAACTCTTCTGTCGTTTCGGTAAATGCCACCTCGACTTCCGCCCCCTGTGATACCAGAAATTCTGTCAGCCCGTAATCCGTTCCATTATCAGCCCAATCAAAGGTATAGCCCAGTCGTGTCCACGGATAAGCGCCGTAATAATAGGAATTCAGAATGTTATCATCAAACCATATTTTATATGCTTCTTCCACCGTCTCTTCTTCCGGAAACGAAACCATCATGCTGCCGTCCGCAGGGTCTGTCTGATAAGCAGGGCGCACGACATCCTCAGGAGATACCCAAAAACCTGTAAATGTGGTGTGAACAGAATCCGGTCCAAATCCGATGAGCTGCTTTAAACGAAGCTCCTGATCTTTCACTTTAGAGATATCTTTAGCGTATTTTGAAGCGATCTCATCTTCTGTAAAGGTCCATACTGTTCCCCAGCTTAAAGTGACAGTCTCTCCTTCCGGATAGCTGCCCGGATAATTGTGCCATGTTACAAGCAGCACCCGTCCCTGATCATCCCATTTTGTCAAGGGGTCTTCAGGGGTCAGACTGATAAGCGGATAGATCTCATCCGCATCGGCAAAGGCCGCATCGCGGACAGAAAGTGCGTAAAGCTCCTGCGGTGTTCTCTCTGCAGGCTTCTTTCCCACACAGGCACTCAATAAAACGATAGCTACAAGCCCAAGTCCATATAAGTAAGATTTTTTCATATGTTTGTCACCTCATTATTCTGCCTTTCATCTTACCGCTTTATTAATGCCCTTCACCTTACCATATTTGAGGTCTGCTTTCCGGGGCGACGTACATGCCATCCCCCTCCTTCACATCATATACCTCGTAAAAGGCATCCGTCGCCGCGAGTACGGCATTGACACGCAGCGCAGAGGGTGAATGCGTATCGACCAGATACAGATATGATGCATAATCCGGACGCTGCTTATTTGCCCATACGACTGCATAGGCTTCATAAACTTTTGTAAGATCCAGATCATTTTTCCGTGCAAGCTCCGTAATGACAGCCATGCCTCCAAGATCGGCAATATTTTCTGAAAGGGTCTGTTCTCCGTTGACACGCTGGAAGCGCCCGCCCATTTCATTGTAATAATCGACTACCTTCCCGGTTCGTGCGGTAAACTCGTTCATATCTTCTTCAGTCCACCAGTTGCTGACATTTCCATTTGCATCATACTGTGATCCGCCAACGTCAAATGCATGGCTCAGCTCATGCCCAATCACAGTTCCGATCGCGCCGAGCTTTGCCTCATAGGAAGCATCCGCACTGTAGACCGGATCCTGCATAATGCCGGCAAGGATATAGATCGAATTCGTCGGGGGATAGTAGTATGCGTTTACCTCCTGCGGCTGGGATACCCAAAGGTCCCGGTTTACCGGATCATAACGGGTATTGTACATGTATTCCATCCTTGCCTCAAACAGAGCAAAGAGATTGTCGATATAAAGTCCGCCCTCTTCCGGTTTCCTGAGATCAACTGTATAGAAATCCTGTTCCCAGACCTTTGGATAAGCGACCTGAATACTGATCGCATCCAGCTTTTCGATTGCTTTTTCTTTTGTAGGCTCACTCATCCAGTCAAGCGCGGCAATGCGTTCATGATAAACGCTGATAATATCACGGATGATACCCTCAACTTCTGTCTTGTTTTCTTCCGGCATATAGGTTTCGGTATACAGCCTGCCGCATTCATATGATGCAAGCATATCATTTAGCTGTATCAAAAGCGTCTTTTCATAAGATTTCTTTTCAGAAAGGCCTTCCCTCTGCTGTTCGTAGTCAAGCTTCGCATCCAGCATATCCGCAGTCAGAAATCCTGCATTGTCCCTGTATATCGTACATTCCATAAATGCCTTCAGAACATCCAGATTCTCTGCCGTCAGATATTCCGAAAACTTTTTAAGCGCTCCGATATCCTCTACAGTAACAATCTCCTGGTCGGAGAAGCCCCATACATCCTTTAACACGCTGTCCGGAAGCGCGGCAGGGCACTCTTTCTGAAGATCGCCGAATGTATAACGAAGATAAGCCCTGGAAGGATCGTAGAACTCTGCGGCTTCCAGTCCTGCCGCAGCGATCTCTTTCATCATGCCGCAGACAGCCTCTGTCGTTTCCTTCGCTTCGCCGGTACTGTAACCGTTCAGCTCAAACAGACGCTGTACATAGTCCGTAAAGTAAGCTGCCTGCTTCTGATCCTCTTCGTCTTCGGCAAGCCATATTTCCCTTTCAAGTCCTGTTTCAACGCTTCCGAGGCCGATCACCTTATGGTTGGAGTCTTCCGGATCTGCTGCACCAAAACCTATGTTGTAAAGGAAAGAATTTCCGTATCTGCGGTTAATCCCCGCATTGATCAAAAGCAGTTCCTCAACCGTTTTTGCATTTTTGATCCCGGAAATCACCTCAGTAAGTATGCCGTATCCTTCCCTGTTTCGTGTTTCCATGTCCATTCCGGTCAGATACAGGGCAGACAGACGGCCGGTGTCACTGTCAGGATCTGCCTCTGTATCATTCGGCGTATTCTGAATAAGCTCCCACATTCTGTCTTCCACTTTCTCCTGCATTGCAGTCAGGCTGCCGTAGGCAGACCGGTCCGCCGGGATCTCCCAGGCTTCGATCCGCTCATGATTCACCGCATCATAATAATTGTCCTGAAGCCTTACAGTCTCTGTCTGCATGCCAGTACTATTCTGTGTGCTGCCTTGTGTGGCGTCCGGTATACTGCTCTCCGTGCTGCTTTGTGTACTGTCCGGTGTACTGTTCTCCGTGCTGCTCTGAGTAGTACTCTGTGTGGTGCTCTGTGCGCTGCATCCTAAAAGCATTGCCGCAGCAGTCAGAACTGCGATTATTCTCCCCGTAACTCCCCGTTTTTTCATTATTCCCTCCAATAAAGCAAAAACCCCTTCGATCTTATGATAACTTATATTCTATTGCTATTCTACTATTTATATACCTGAGAGCATACCACAAAAAGACAACAAAACTGAAAAAGCATAAAAAAGCCCGCAAAACCCTTCATAAAAAGGATTTTACGGACTTCTATCAACCTATATTAGATTGTGTTATAAAAGCTCCTTCATTTAGAAAAAGTCGCTTAATTGCCCATCTGCTTTGCAACCTCGGCTGCAAAGTCCTCGTTCTTCTTCTCAAGGCCCTCACCGGTCTCGAAACGAACGAACTTCTTAACAGAGATATTAGCGCCATTTGCCTTCGCAACG
The DNA here is from genome assembly GCA_030524135.1 of Eubacteriales bacterium. Lineage (GTDB taxonomy): Bacteria > Bacillota > Clostridia > Lachnospirales > Lachnospiraceae > Avilachnospira. The sequence goes on along the minus strand of JAUNHA010000010.1, from coordinate 29,740 downwards.
CTGTTTACATAATCCTGTACAGACTGCTTGCCGTCCTCTGCCTTTACATATACCTGATCAAGCAGGCAGATTTCCTTAAGCTCCTTGTTGATACGTCCCTGGATCATTCCCTGGATAACCTTCTCCGGCTTGGAAGCCTCCTTCGGATCATTCTGGATCTGAGCCATGAGGATCTCCTTCTCGTGTGCGATGTAAGCCTCATCAACCTCATCTCTTGAAGTGAAGGACGGTCTCAGAGCCGCTGCCTGCATAGCAACGTTCTTTGCCATCTCATGGATCTCGTCATTTACAACGTCGGTAACAACGTCAACCAGAACGCCGATCTTTCCGCCTGCATGGATATAGGAAGCTACAAAGCCGTTCGGCTCGCTTACCTTCTCATAACGACGGATCTTCATGTTCTCTCCGATGATGGAGATCTGGGAAGCAAGTGCCTCCGCTACAGTAAGGCTCTCATCTCCTACCCACTTCTCTGCCATAAATGCATCCATATCAGCTGCGTCGGAAGCAAGTGCCTGCTTAGCCACTTCCTTAACGTAGCTCTGGAACTTCTCGTTCTTTGCAACGAAGTCGGTCTCGGAGTTTACCTCTACTACAACTGCGCTCTTTCCGTCCCCGGAAACAAGCGTGTCTACGATACCCTCTGCCGCAATACGGCCTGCCTTCTTAGCCGCGCCTGCAAGTCCCTTTTCTCTCAGGAACTCCACAGCCTTATCCATATCGCCGTCGGTAGCTGCAAGCGCCTTCTTGCAATCCATCATGCCGGCGCCGGTCATTTCTCTCAGCTCTTTTACCATTGCTGCTGTAACTGCTGCCATCGTCTGTCCTCCTTGAATTTGTCCTTATACAAGGCAATGCGGCAAAAGGGAAAGCCTTAAGCCGCGCTGCATTTTAATCTTTATTTAATCTGATTAAGCCTCAGTCTCGGAAGCTGCAACTTCCTCGATGTCGGTCGGCTCTGCATCAGAAGCGAACTCTACAGCCTCTTCCTCAACATAAGCCTCGTCACCCTGCTTCGCCTCGATAACAGCGTCAGCCATCTTGGAAACGATCAGCTTAACGGCGCGGATCGCGTCGTCATTGCCCGGGATCACATAGTCAAGCTCTTCCGGATCGCAGTTCGTGTCGCACATACCGATCAGCGTAATGCCAAGGGACTGTGCTTCCTTAATGCAGATGTGCTCCTTCTTCGGGTCGATCACGAAGATAACGGACGGAAGCTCCTTCATCTCAACGATACCGCCGAGGTTCTTCTCAAGCTTCTCCTGCTCCTTCTTGATGAGGATAACTTCCTTCTTCGGAAGTACGTCGAAGGTGCCGTCCTCAGCCATGGTTCTGATCGCCTTCAGTCTTTCGATACGGGAACGTATGGTCTTGAAGTTGGTCAGCATACCGCCGAGCCATCTCTCGTTTACATAGAACTCACCGCATCTGAGCGCCTCAGCCTTGATCGCGTCCTGTGCCTGCTTCTTCGTTCCTACGAACAGAACGGAGCCGCCCTCAGCCACGATGTCGTTGAGTGCCTTGTAAGCATCGTCAACCATGCCTACGGTCTTCTGCAGGTCAATGATGTGGATACCGTTTCTCTCGGTGTAAATGTACGGAGCCATCTTAGGGTTCCAGCGTCTGGTCTGATGACCGAAATGTACGCCGGCCTCAAGAAGCTGCTTCATGGAAATAACGCTCATTTCTTTTCCTCCTTGGTTTTAAGCGTCTGCCTGACTGCACGGGAAACCAATTCGCTCCGAATGGCACCAGCCCCGCGCCCAAAGTACAGGCATGTTTGTTGGTTACAAAAGACTGTGCATTGCTGCACAGCCTTAGTATGATACCATATTTCAAAATAACAGGCAAGTATTTATATCAGGTTTTTTCCACCTTTTTTGCCCCTTTTTTACCCTTTACCCGGTCCTTTCAGGCATCCTCTGCATTTTACGGCCAGATCCCGGTTCTTAGCTCTCCCCGCCGACAGGCTGTTTCAGATAATCAGCGTAATCCGTATATCCCTCCATGGAAGGAAGCGTGAGCTTTACGCCGTCTCCCGTATCATTTAATTTGTACTCCATATAATATTCAAGATCAAAGGTATCTCCCGCATTTCCCGTGAGTGCGCTCATATCCATTTCCATATTCATAAGCATCCTCTGGCGCAGGATATTTCCGTCATGATCTGCCGTGATCTCCGCCTTGCAATTCGAGATCCGAATCTCCATTCCCATGTTCTCGAGTCCCAGACCGGTTTCTGCCATCACCCTGTTCGCCTCATCCATGAGCTTCGAGCCGTCCATCGTATAGTAAACCGTCACCGTATCTCCGTCCCTTGCCAAGGATGCGGAGGTTATATAGGAAGCCGGATCCTCCGAGGACAGTCCGTTCATCTGCATACCCGACTGCGCGCTTTGAAGTGCTGCGCTGTAATCAAGCGGCATCCTGATCTTCTGACCGCCCATATCATAGTAGTACCATCCATCCTTGTAAAACGCGGTGGTATCCGTCACCGTCGTCTGACCGCTCACTTCCATCTCCATCCTCATATTCATGAGGAACTGCATCGCTTCCGGTGACAGCGCATCCTTGATTTTGATATTTCCCGTAGAATGTGAAATCAGGCTTTCTCCGGCATAGGCGGCATTCATGTTCATCAAGAGATCCATATCCGCATCGCTCAGGTTCTCATTTTTCTGTTCAAGCGCAGTCAGAATCTCCAGCGCATTATCCCCGTCCCGGACCAGCTCCCAGGATTTCCGTGTCTGGACCTCACCGTTCACGATCCATCCGCCGAGCGCATTGACCTGATAGCCGTCAATGCTTGTGTTTGCAGCCATATAGCCGCTGCCGTTGAAATAATAGCACTCTGAAATGCCGTCTCCGTTTCCGTCAAGCCACTTCCACTGCGATACCGGATAGCTTCCGTCATCCTCCTGCCACCAGTAGCCGACTGCATCCTGCTTCCAGCTTCCCGCATAGGCTGTCACTGACAATGCAGCCGAGCAAACCGCTGCAGCGATCAGATATTTTCCCCATTTCCTCATTTTGCACCTCTTCTTTCTGAATCTTCTCCTGTTTGTATCCGGCAATCTATCTGCCATTTATCCTGTTAAGTTGATTATATCACTGCGGCTGTACCTGAAACCGTTCATTTCCCTTAATTAATAGGATGTATTTCTTACGATTGCATGACAAATACATAAAGCCCCGGAAAGGCAATGCCCCCGGAGCTTTAAGGTCGTAATAAATAATAGTAATAATAATGATTTAAGCCTCTGCTTCAGCTTCCTCGTCCACCAGATTTGTCATGCTGTGAATACCGATGCCGAGCGTCGACATATTGTGAAGGAATGCCGAAGTGCTCGGACCGATCACACCCGCAAGACCGAGGCCGAGCAGGGTACCGTTAAAGCCGATCACGACGCGGTAATTGCTGTGAATACGCTTTACCATGCCGTTGCTGATCGCCTTCAGATATACCAGTCCGCGCAGGTTATCCTCGGAAACCGTGATATCCGCGATCTCACGCGCAAGCTGAGAGCCCTCACTGATCGCAATGCCGGCGTCAGCCTCTGACAGAGCCGGTGAATCGTTGATGCCGTCGCCTGTCATGATCACCTTATGTCCAAGCGCTTTCTGCTCTTTCACAAAGTTGGCCTTATCCTCAGGCAGCACCTCTGCAAAATACTTATCCACGCCTACCTTTGCGGCGATCGCACGCGCTGTGCGCTCGCTGTCTCCGGTCATCATAACGATCTGGCTGAAGCCAAGCGCTCTGAGCGCCCTGATCACATCCGGCGCCTCCGGTCTGAGCGGGTCTTCGATGCAGATCACACCCGCAAGCTTACCGCCAATGTCCAGATAGAGGTGTGAGCAGTCTTCCGGCAGTGCTTCAAATTTTGCAGTTTCACCTTCCGGAATCTCGCAGTGCTCATCTTCAAAAATGAAATGATAGCTGCCAATGCGTACCTTGTCCTCTCCGATCGTCGATGCGATTCCATGCGCGATGACATACTGCACCTTCGCATGCATCTCATCATGGGAGAGGCCGAGCTCCAGTGCCTTATTCACGACTGCATTTGCGATAGAGTGCGGGAAATGCTCTTCCAGACAGGCTGCGATCCTGAGCACCTGTTCTTCCTCATATGCGCCGAACGGAACGACGCTTCTCACGGTCGGCTGTGCCTTTGTCAGCGTTCCCGTCTTATCGAACACGATCGTGTCCGCTTCTGCCACTGCCTCAAGGAATTTACCGCCCTTGACGGTGATCGCGTGATCTCCGCACTCGCGCATCGCAGACAGTACCGTTACAGGCATTGAAAGCTTCAGCGCACAGGAGAAATCTACCATCAGAATGGATACAGCCTTCTGGACATTTCTTGTAATCAGCCAGGTAAGAATCGTACCCGCAAAGCTGTATGGCACGAGCTTATCCGCAAGATGCTCTGCACGGCTCTCCATCGAAGATTTCAGCTTCTCCGAATCCTCGATCATACGGATGATCTTTTCATAACGCGTCGCGCCGGAGGCCTGCTTTACCTCGATGATAAGGTCTCCCTCTTCCACGACGGTTCCCGCGTATACCGTACTGCCGTCCGCCTTTTTTACGGGCTGGGATTCCCCTGTCAGGGAAGCCTGGTTTACCATGGCCTCTCCGGAAACGACAATACCGTCAAGCGGAATCAGGGATCCTACTTTTACGCTGATGTGATTTCCCGGTTTTACCTGTTCGATCGGGACGAGCACCTCTGTACCGTCCGCCTGCAGCCATACCTTTTCCACATTCAGCGACATGCTGCCCGCAAGGTCTGCCACGGACTTTTTATGCGTCCATTCCTCCATCAGTTCGCCCACGCCGAGCAGGAACATAACAGATGACGCCGTCTTATAATCTTTTCTGATGAGAGAAGCCGTGATCGCTGTCGCATCCAGCACCGGCACCTCAAGTTTGCCGCGCTTCAGGCAGCGAAGGCCCTCATAGACATAGCGCACGGATTTTACCATCGTGATGCCGTTTCTGATGGCAAGCGGTACAAACAGATTGAACATACCTCTTCCAAGAAAACGCATCACAAGCTTATCCTGATATTCACGGCTGACCGCACGCGAAGTATACTGTACCGGAACCAGTTCGGTATCCGAAAAATCAAAGCGTGCGATCTTCTGTACAAGCGCCTCTCTGTCTCCCCTGAAAGTGACAGCGGCATTTCCGCTTCTTGCATATACCTTAGCGGTCTGTACTTCCGGAAGACGCTCAAGATATGCCTGGTAGCGGTCAGCCTCATCGTCCGTCAGTTTTCCGAGCCCCGCGGTAAAGCGGATACGGCCCGGAATTTCATGCAAGATTTGTATCATAATTATGCTTCTTTCCCGTTGTTAAGAACGTCCTCGTCGTCCGCTTCTACCAGATTTGCAGCGTCTTCTTCCGCTCTCTTCTCGTTAATGTCCTTCGCCGCAGCGAGTACATCCTCTGCATTCTCCTGAACCTTGTTTACAGTCTCCATTACGCACTCCTTCATACGAAGTCCTGCAGCGATGGTATGAACATAAGCCTTCTTCGCGTCCTTGCTTGCAAGAAGCTTTACGCCTGCCGTTCCAAATACAAGACCTCCTGCGAAGCAGATGATTTCCTTCAGATGTTTTACGTTGTACATATCATTTCTCCTTTCTTTGTTCCCGCGTTTTCTTTCCGCGGAAGGGGGCCCTTTTCGGTGGGCCTTTGATTATTTTGACCGGTATGATACCGGTAGCTTCCGGGATTAGTTATTTCTAACTTTCTCTGGATTACGTGGAACATTTTATCCATGAAAAAGCGGTTAGTCAATGGAAACATTGGCATTTTTAGCCGAAAAAACCAATTTTCAAGCCTTTTTCGACAAAAAATACAATGTAAACAAGACTAACCGCTGCTTATATAAAACTAACTTAATCAGGCATCCGCGGACCCGTTATTCTCCTGTGCCGCAGGTGCCGGCTGGGCTGCCTGAGCTGACTGGGCTGCCTTTGCAGCCTGTGCCTGAATCTCCCGCATGATCTGGGCAGTCTGCTGCTCCTGCGGTGAAGGCGCCGCCGCCTTCTGAACAGGCTGCGCCGGGCGTTTCAAATTCAATACGAGATTAAGACTCACCGGATTGATCACAACGCCGTGTGCATTGTCCGCAAGCTGCTTCGGAAGGCGCTCCGCCTCCACGACTGCCGGAAGAAAGTTTCCGTCTCTGTTGAACTTCTTAAACTCCAGTACGTCCGTAAATACAGGGTGGAACAGCTCCTCTCCGATCTTTAAGAGCGGTGTGTTTTTGCTTTCCTTTTCCACGGCAAAGATATACTTTCCGCGTCTGAAGTCTGCGAGCATTTCCTCCTGCATCTCACGGATATGTCCGTCTTCGTCAGGTACGGGACCGCGGCGCGTTTCCTGCGCATAATAAAGGGCTGTCAGCAGAAGAGCCGGATTTTCCACCCACTGGGACTGCGGCGTATCCTCCGGCAGTCTGCGCTTTACAAACTCCTCAAGCTGCACGATCTCGCGTCCGTCCTCTGCATCATATACAAACAATGCGTTCACGCCCATTGTAAACAGTGCGGAAAAGAACGAAAGCTTCTGTCCCTCGTCGATGCGCACCACGCCGACCGGAATTTTCTCGTCGATCAGGCGCTTTGCCGCTTCTTTTGCGCGTTCCTCATCGAAGAACACTTCCACGCCGTCGTCAAAGCTTTCCTCATCACAGCTTACATAGGGACACTTCGTGCAGATGGAGAGCAGGGAATAAAGCACCTTTGCCTCCTGCAGGCGCTTAAGCAAAATCTGCTTTTCGCTTAAGCGGATCGGCGCGCTCCCCGTTCCCGCCGGGTCACGCAGCGGTCCGACCGGAACCGTCCCCGTCTTTTTCTTTGCAGCGCCGGCGCTGCTTAAATCTATAATCTTATTGTTGTTCTTGTTTCCGCCTGTTTGTTCCATTTTCATTCCCGTCCGTTTCGTCAGTTTATTGCCTCAACGGATTCTACCATATCTGCCCTGCTTATGCAAGCGCCGCCCGGATCAGGCCGAGCACCTGCGGAACATTTTTCTTTCCAAATGCAGGCGCGCCATCGTTGATCACCATACATGGCACGCTCATGACCTGATACTTATCCTTAAGCGCCGGGAAATGATTGAGATCATATACCTCGGCGTGTACATTCGGATTCTCCGCGGCGATCCGCTGTGCTGCCGTTACAAGCTCCGGACACATCGTGCAGGAAAGAGAAACCATGATCCTGATATCGACCGGTTTTTCGATTTCACTTATTTCCTGCTTGATATCGCCGTCCAGTGCCTGTCCGGGGCCTGCCGCGTTGTAAAGTCCCAGCACAAAGGAAGTAAACTCATGACCTCCCGGAACTCCATGGAACGCGAGCCCGCTGAAGCTGCCGTCTGTCCGCATCACGCGCACGGCGGGGCGGTCTTCCATCGGCACTGCATCGTCTGTTCCCTCTTCCAGGCGAAGCTTGTCCGTAAGGCCGGAAAGCTCCTGCATATAGCCCCAGAGCTCATCAGACACAGGGCGCTCGTCCCTGTAGACCTTAAGCACAAGCGGCTCCGCCATGCGGGCAAACACGTTTTCAAGCTGCGCAAGCATATCTCCTGTAAACAGGCCGCTTCCCGAGGAAGCTCCGGCGCCGCCTGTTTCTCCGCCTGCAGAAGCTCCTGAGGAAGCTCCCGCTGCCGGCGTATGCTGCGCGTTCGCGCCTTTTTCCTTCGCTGGCTGTACCGGATGGAGTCCGGTCTCCTCCTGACATTTTGCCGCATAGCGCTCAAGCTCCGTAGCCGCAAGCGCACCGTCTCCGACCGCTGTTACGACCTGCCGCAGGTTTTTCTCACAGATATCTCCAGCCGCATAGAGACCGTCCACACAGGTCTTCTGCGCACGGTCCGTTACGATATACCCCTGTGCGTCAAGCTCGGCAATGCCGCGTACGAGATCCGTGGCCGGTTCATAGCCTGCAAATACAAATACGCCGAAGGTATCGCCCGGCTCTGCTTTGTATTCGAAGTGCTCGCCCGTTTTGTTATTATGATACTTCAAAAATCTGAGCGCGCTGTCTCCGCCTGCTTCGTCTACCTCGGTATTATAGAGAACCGTGATCTTCTCATGCTGTTTTGCAGCTTCCGCAGTTGCCTTTGCACAGGTAAAATCATCGCCGCGCACGAGCATCGTGACATGCTTCGCGTATTTTGTCAGGAATACGCCCTCCTCCGCGGCCGCAAATCCGCCGCCGACAACGAATACTTCCTTGCCGGTAAAGAATTCTCCGTCACAGGTCGCACAGTAGGCAACTCCGTGTCCGCGGAACTCCGCCTCTCCCTGAAAGCCGATCATGCGGGGATGTGCGCCCGTCGCAAGCAGCACGCCGAAGCAATACAAGGTTCCCCGGCTCGTGACCACCTGCTTGATCTTCTCTGAAAGCTCCAGCCGCTCAGCCTCAGCCAGCAGGAATTCCGCTCCGAAGCTCTCCGCCTGTCTGCGCATTGTCTCCGTGAGCCCGGCGCCGTCCGTCGAAGCCACGCCCGGATAATTGACCACCTCCGAAGTGATCGTGATCTGTCCTCCAAACCGTTCCTTTTCTACGACGAGCACCCGGTAACGGGCTCTCGCAAGATAGAGAGCGGCGGTAAGTCCCGCAGGACCTCCGCCGATCACTACAACATCGTAGAAGCGCTCCGGATCTATTTTAAATTTATTTTCCATATCTTCACGCTCCGTTTCTGTTTTCAGATATTTCTTTTACTGTTATTTACAGCTGACCTACAAGATCAAGGCTCGGCTTTAAGGTCTCTGCACCCGGCTGCCACTTTGCAGGGCAGACCTCATCGCCATGCTCATGAACGAACTGGCAGGCCTGAAGCTTTCTTAAAAGCTCGTCTGCATTACGTCCTACATTTCCGGCATTTACTTCATAAGCCACGATCTTTCCTTCCGGATTTACAATGAAGGTACCGCGCTCTGCAACGCCGCTTTCCGGAATATATACTTCAAAATCAAGGGAAAGCACATGTGTCGGATCCGCAAGCATCGGATAGGTGATCTTTCCGATACGCTCTGAGTTATCGTGCCATGCCTTGTGTACGAAATGCGTATCGCAGGAAACGGAATATACCTCGCAGCCTGCCTTCTGGAACTCTGCATACTTGTTCTGCAGATCCTCAAGCTCAGTCGGACATACGAAGGTGAAATCTGCCGGATAGAAGAAGAATACGCTCCACTTTCCAAGAATATCCGCCTTGCTTACGGTCTCGAACTTGTTATCCTTAAACGCCTGTACCTGAAAATCATTAACTTCCTTGTTGATAAGTGACATAGTGTTCTCCTTTTCGTTTTTAAAATTAGTGGTTTGTTTTCTGGTTTCAATGATTTTGGTTAGCTTTGTCTAACCTATGAGACAATAATAGGAAAGATTCCTGTTTTTGTCAAGAGGAAAATAGGAATCTTTCCTGTTTTTATAATTATTTTATTTTCTGGAGAATACTGCCGCTTTGAAACGGTTCCGCTTTATGCCTGGTTATGCGGTCAAACATACATTTTTTACGCCTGATAAACCGCCTGCTCCGTCACCACGAAATCCATCTTAAGATCGTGCTCCTCGTGCGGTATATGCTCAAGCATCAGCTTCTCCCTGCAGATCACCGCCCGCGGCGCTCGGACATGCTCCAGATAGCGGTCATAATATCCGCCTCCGTGTCCCAGCCTGTAGCCTTCTCTGTCGCAGGACAGGCATGGCACGATGGCAAATGAGATCTCAGACGGATCGACCGGCTCATATGCCGCCGGAGGTTCCGGTATCCCATAGCTCCCGGGAACAAGCTCCGAGAGATCTCTGATCTCATAAGCATGCATGATTCCCTTTGCAGCGCAGCGCGGAACAAACACCCGCTTTCCCGCGGCAAAAAGCGCCCCGATCAGACCTGACGTATCGATCTCAGCCCCGGTTCCGACAAAGACAAATACCTGTTCTGCCGCATCAAAGCCCGGAAGCTCCCATATACGTCTGCAGATTTTTTCTCCTGCCTCTTTCAGATAATCCGGGGACAGCTCCGCCTCACGGCGTCTGATCTCCGCTCTCAGCTCTTTTTTCAGCTCTTTTTTCTTTTCTCCGATTATTTCTCCGGCCATACCTCTTCCGCGATCTCCTTCACGAGCGCAAGCTTTGCCCACTGCTCCTCTTCCGTCAGCTTATTTCCGATCTCACAGGAAGCAAATCCGCACTGCGGGCTCAGATAGAGGTCCTCCAGCGGAACATACTTTGCCGCCTCGTGAATACGGGCGATAACGGATGCCTTGTCCTCAAGCACCGGTGACTTTGACGTGATCAGGCCGAGCACGACCTTTTTGCCCGGCGCCACATGCTTAAGCGGCTCAAATCCGCCCGAGCGGTCATCATCAAATTCCAGATAGAAGGCGCTGACAGTTTCCTTCGCAAACAGGAACGGCGCCACCGTCTCATATCCGCCTGACGAAGCCCAGGTCGAATGGTAGTTTCCGCGGCATACATGCGTGGTGATCGTCAGATCCTCAGGCTTGTCAAGCAGCGCGAGATTATTCAGGCGAAGATATTTTTCAGCCTCCTGCGTCACGCTCTTTACCGCCGCGATCTTTCCCGATTCGATGGCTGCCCTGTAATTCTTATCACAGAACATGCCCCAGGTACAGTCATCAAGCTGCAGGTTCCGGCAGCCTGCCTCATACAGATCCTTGATCACAGTGCGGTAAGCCGCCGCGATATCCTGGATCAGCTCCTCCTGATCCGGATAGATCTTAAGCGTATTTTCACCATTATCTTCGCGGAAGAGCTCGGCAAACAGCTGTGCCGGCGCCGGGATCGTCTGCTTCGCGACCGTATTTTCATCCTCAAACTGCTTTACAAACTTATAATGCTCTACAAACGGATGTCCCTCTCCGCTTACCTTTCCGCTGAGCACCGCCGTACCGTGCGTCGTCTCCTCTCCGTGGAAAAAATAACCATGATCAAGCTCTACATGCTCCACACCGTTAAGACCCCACATGAAATCCAGATGCCAGTAGGATCTGCGGAACTCTCCGTCCGTGATCACGTGATACCCTGCTGCCTTCTGCTTCCTGATCAGATCCGTGATCGCTGCATCCTCTGCTGCAGTCAGAGCTTCCTGCGAGATCTTTCCCGCTTCAAAATCCGCTCTGGCTGCCTTCAGCGCCTCCGGGCGCAGGAAACTTCCTACATAGTCATAACGAAATGGTGCATGGTATTTGCTCATAGTTCTTTCTCCCGTCTCTCATTTTAGTCTGTCTTATTCAGGTATCGTCTGAACGATATCATGCAGTATACCGAAAAATGCGCTTCTGTGCATAATACGCTTTCCCGATAAGCAGTCATAGCCGGGAGCTATAGGCCATATTACAGAATACACTCCTGCTCAAGCTTGATCCCTGTTTCCAACATTTTCTCAAACAACGCTTTTTGCTCCGCGAAAAACGGATCCTGCACCATCTGTCTTAGCATTTTTCTGTCAGTTTCCGAAAGCGACCGTCCCATCTGCACATATTGGTCGTATGTTGCAAGATCCATATGCAGCGTCCGGAACGGAATTCCTGTTTTTGAACATAGGTCCTTCCGTAATCATGGCGTTTCTCTGATTAATACCTCTCTGATTAATATTCAGAACTAAGCAGAAAATCCGCTATATGCATTGTCTTGATTCCTTCATAATTCCCGCCTGCAAATTCATTTGCTGTGAGAACGTATTTTGGATAATTATCAGGTATTTGAAGCAGACGGTTATATTCACGTTTTTCCGTTTTTTCAGAACTTATCTCCTGTGTCACCTGAACATATAGCTTCTCATTCTGCCTTACTGCTACAAAATCGATTTCACTGTCCCCGTCTTTCCCTACGTGAACGGTATAGCCGCGCCTGCACAGCTCCAGATACACAATATTCTCAAGGCTCGACGCTGCGCTGTCCGCATGATAACCAAGAACACTGTATCGCAATGAAACATCGGCAAGATAGAATTTTTCCTGTGTTTTCAGAATTTCCCTTCCCTGCAAATCATATCTCTGACAGCGGTGCAGCAAATAAGCCTTTTCCAACTTTTCCAGATAACTGTAAACTGTCTCATTATCAATCGACCTGCGCTCTGATTTCAGATAATCTGCAATCGCCTTTGCTGAAAAGGTATTTCCAACATTATTAAACGTGTATTTTACAATGCGTTCAAGCTGGCCTACTTTTCTGATCTGATTTCGCTTCACAATATCCGAGAAAATTGTGGAGTTGTATATATCCCGGACAATCGTATATATTTCATCCTGAGAATATGTCTGCAGATGCACTGCCGGAAATCCGCCCAGACGAACATAATTGGCGAGTTCTGTCTTCGGATCACCAACAGCTGCTATTTTTTCCCTGAACATCAGGTATTCCCGAAAGGACAACGGAAAGATTCGGAATGAAATATATCGTCCGGTCAGATAGGTGGAGATTTCGGAAGACATCATTCTGGAGTTGGAACCTGTTATATACAAATCAACATCAAAATCCGACGCCAGGGAATTCACCACTTTTTCCCAGCCTGCGATCTCCTGAACCTCATCCAGAAACAGATACGTTTTGCCTCCCGGCAAAATACGCTCCTTTAATTGGACATACATCTGTTTTGCTGTCATATCCTCATATTCCATCGAATCATAACGGCAGCTGACGATCCGTTCATCCGGAATATTCCGCTCTGTTCTGAGCTTATCCATAATCATTTTCAGAATTGTGGACTTGCCGCAACGGCGCACGCCGGTGAGTATTTTCACAAACGGAGCATCGACATAAGGCATGATTTTATCCATATATAATGATCTGTAAATCATAGTAAGCACCTCCATTTGTAAAAATTATACCGCAAAATATGCATTTTCTCAATTAATTTGCGATTATAACCATAAAAACCTTTTTTAAGCAACACTATTTTGTGTTTTTATATTAGATGTATTATAACTTTATTCTTATAGTTTCACACCTATATCTGCAATGCAATACACCTTGTCTCAAAATAACCCTATAATATTCCAAATGCCAGCTCCATAAGTTCTTCAGCGATTTGTTTTCCGCATACACGCATCATACTATCTTCTGCATGGTCTTTTCCGAGCAGATTCATATTTCCATACCAAACTAGTTCTTCATCGATAATTGCGAATCGTTCACATGTTTCTTCTTCCGTTTTCAAATAAAACCCCGCGTGTCGCATTTCTTCATGCAATTCCATCCAAAAAGCAGCATCTCCATATCCATAACAATCAGGTGCCCATGTAACGATTGTTACTTCCACGCCAGATTTTTGTTTCTCTTCTAACAACTTTATCAGATCATAAACTTTTGAAGCACAGATTGCCGGGCTTGAGATAACAATTCGCTTATTTGCCTCCAGAAGATCTATTCTATAAACAGCCTTGTAGCTTTCGCTATCAAAGATTGTATTGGCTGACTGCTTATCATGATGCAAACCGCTACACACAGCATATCCAATCTGTCTGTAGGCTCTCAGCCGCTTCATATACATGTTGTGAAACATGGGAATATGGCTATCTACGTAATCATATATAATAATCTCCGTTTTTCCTTCATATTTTCGATCTAGCCTCCCTGCATACTGTTCAACAACTCCTTGAAATGAAACCGGTGTTGCCATAATCAAAGTATCCAGTCTAGGGAAATCAAATCCTTCTCCAATTAAACTTCCTGTAGCAAACAAAAGCAACGTCTCATCTTTGGATACAGACCGCATCCGTTCCCGTATTATCTTATGTTCCTTTTTAGAATTATTTCCAGTCATTAGAAAGACCTGATCCGCATATATTCTTGCCTGTTCATACAGCCGTTCTGTATGATCTTTATATTTTGACAGCACAACTGGCGTTCTTCCTGCACCTATACATTCTTTAATGTCCTTCAAGATCTGTTCGTCACGTCTGGAGTTATTTCGAATGATTTCATATGCATTGTTTGGATGCATCCGTTCCTCAATCACTCCTCTGGGTGATACCGTTCGTGTAAATCGTGGATACACTAAATGCTGTATCCCTTGCATTTTTGCCTTTTCTTTTGCTGTATAACTATACCGAATAGGTCCGATCAGCATAGTTGTGATTTTTTCCAGACCATCTGATCTTTTTGGAGTCGCGGTTACACCGTATACATATTTTGCTTTCGTTTCTTTTAAAACTTCAGCAATTGTATCGGAAGCGGCATGATGACATTCATCGACAATTATCATTCCGTATTTTTCCAGCAAAGGATGCCATTTTCCTTTTTTGCACAGTGATCCTGCCATAGCAATATCCACGACCCCTGTCATAGAATCATGAGCTCCCTGAAGTGTTCCAATCAGGCTTTTCCTTCTTCTGCTGCGACCGGTTTTCGTTTTATATTCAGGCAATTCCTCTCAAATATCAAGAAATTTCCCTAACGCTTCTTCCCACTGATCCATTAATGCAGAAGATTCAAGAATAACCAACGTATTAACCTTTTTTTCTGCAATCATCGCACTGCATACAACTGTCTTACCAAATGCTGTAGCCGCATGTAGAATACCATTTTCATATTGAGCAAGTCCTGCTAAAGCCAATTTTTGTTCGTCTCTTAGTTCTCCTTGAAACGACACATCTATATCTCTTCCTTGCTGTCTTTCATCAAAGAGTTCATACTGAATTCCTGCTGCTTCAATTCTCTCAATTAAATCATCATATAAACCTCTCGGTATTTCAATATAGCTATTTAAATGATCCTTCCCTAAATAAATCCATCTGGGGGTATCAAAGTTCATTGCCCTTATCGCCTGATTTTTGTAGAAGGCAGGATTGCTTATAGCCGCCATTCTGCGAATCTTATTTTGAAGTGATGGCTTCAAATTCAAAGTATCTACATAAATTCCATCCGACAAGGTAAAGCTTAGTTTTCCATTTACGTCTATCTTATTAAACTCCTTTTTCTTTTCCCATGGCTTTTCCCTTTTTTCTGATACTTCCACTGATGTCTTTTCGCAAATATCAATAAATGACGCATTCCACTCTGTAATTTTAGTCTCAATAAATTCCTGCGATAAACGCGGTTTTTTTAGAAATGCTTCCCACTGATTTGAATAGGCATTCCAGTTTTTGTCAACAAATGCGCTGTTTCCTTCCCTCAACGCTTTCCCCTGTAACGGAAGTGCAATCAAATTCCCAAGACCACCTTCAGGCAAAAAATCCTGTGCCGGTAACATCCTGTCATAATATTTAAATGACTTTAAATTAACAGATTCCGCTCCCTTTTCAAGCAAACCAAACCCAAAGCGCCTTGCATGCCTTGCCTCAATCGGTTTATCGAAAAAAATCCATATATGGGCTCCCTTTCCTGAGCGTGACCTTTCTACCAACGGATCAACCCCATTTAGAATACAGATTTCCCTCATTGCTTCCACTTCTTCTATCCATGTATTGTCAGTATTTGCAAAATCATTTTTATCAGCCCCTTTGTCATGATTATCAAAATCATACACTAAAAAGCGACATCTTCCGTTTGGCTGCAATGGATATACCCCTATAACATCTGAGGCATTATATGATTTTCCCATCAAATGATTTTGAATATCAGTCTTTGTAAGCTGTTTATAATTTTGGTTCGAACATTCCTTACAATTAATTTTTTCACCCCGTGATTTGGGACATACTGCTTTCCAAAAATTATGACATTGCGTGTAATATCCAGCTTCACCTGTAACCTTATTCTCACTCCGTTTGGCATATACATCTTGCCTCCCCCAGAATCTTGAAAAGAATATATTCACCATCTTGTCCGTGATCTGTTTCGGGTGAATAATCCGCGCTCCCTGCTTTAAATCAAAGGGCTCTCTGTTCTCTAGTTCTTTCAACCTCGTGAGTTCCTGTATATAAGATATTCCTGACCGCTCCAGAATATTTTTCAAAAGTTGATTTTCCAACTGCAATTCATTCAATTGTTTCTGCATAAGGCTGAGATTTTCTATTGGATCCCGCATGTTTCTGTCTGCCTCCGATAAAGTTGGTTAACGTAACTTTAATATCTGACCATTCCTTTTGGCATTCATATAGACGTCCATTAGCATCTTTTATAATGTAACAATTTACACTATTTCATATCATTCAAACACAATATCCTCTTCCGACTTCGCATAAATATCCAACTGGTTTTTAACATCAAGCCGGTTCACCAGCCAGCCGCGTGCCATACACAGCTTAACAAAGTCGTCAATGCGGTTTACTCCGTTCATTTCCTTCAGTGTAACAACCACCCCAAACGGAAGTGGTGTTTTTCTTTTCTCAAGGCGATGCTTTGCGACAATCTTTAATCCCCAAAGGCCGGTGTCATATGCTTTTCTTGGCACTCTTCTCTCTTTGATTTCCTCACTGATATGTTTTATATTATCCCATTTTCGATACATTTTTCTGGCATCTTCTTCATAAAGGGTAAGCCGTTTTTCTTCTGACTGCTGATTATTGTCAATTGAGTGAATAACCGGTTTTTCCTTTTTTACATCGATCCTGCCAAAATGGATGTCCATCTCAGTGCTCGTATAATCAACGCCCTGATTCCGGTCACATTCCGGAAAATAGGCTAACGTGGCTCTTGCATAAAACGGATGTGCCTGATCTACTACCGGCACCGGCAGATTATATGTATACGTCTCGAATTGCTCTGATGCTCCGGTCAATATAAAACGAATCTCGTCACTGGGAGATTTTACAATATCGCTAATTTTTTTAGGAACAATACCATATCCGATCCTGTGTGAAACATCATCCCTTCTGTTCCATCCAGCTGCAGCATCGATCAGCAGCGCTTTTGATGTCTCTCTGCTTAAGCCCATAATATGAATTAAATAAGCCAGTTTCCGTGAAATCCACGGTGCTGCAAATGAAGTTCCGCTTACGTATGCCGCCCCCATGTCATCATGACAGACCGCAATTTTATCCGTATAACCGGATCCATCCCCGCCATAATAACTGATGTCAGGCTTATGAAAGAAAGACAATACAGGTCCAACTCTGGTATAGGATGCCGACCTGCCTCTGAAATCCACAGAATTTACAACAAGCGAATTAAGCGAATCTGCCGGCGATCCGATTTTCATATCTTTTTTAAATTCACCTGCCGGAAGATTTGTCCCTGCAACTACAAAGATAACATCATATTCGCTCTGGATTCGGTCAAGCTCAGCAGCTTCCGGAGAAATAAAGTTCGGTTTGATCTCAAGTCTTGACCCCAGTGACAAATTCCAGACTTTAATATCCCGATTAGCTGCAATGATATTCCGGATCAATTTCAGTACGGTAAATGAGCTGAAACCTTTATGGGTCGCCACCCCAAAATGACGGACCCGAAATCTTCCACATCCATCATCAAGCGTTGGATTTCCCGTCGGACCATCAACTATGATGTAACTAACCTCCGTTCCATGTTGATAATCCTTTTCAGTCAATGGAATGTTCGGATCAAGCATATTCTGATATTCTACCCATTCATGAAAATACACCTTTTCATTAAACTGCGTATCAATCACGCCTATGACAGGTTCATTTGATGGATGCTCAATTTTCTTTTCTTCATGATAAAGCTCTTCACCGTTCTCCAAAGCTTCGTCTCGGGTAATCTGGGAAAAATCTGTAACACTCATTGCAATCAAAAATGAAGCATTGTTATATAACAGCCGGGCTTCATCCGGATTAAGCCGAAGCGTTGTTCCATCGATAATACTCTCGTCCCCAATATAAATTCCAAACTTTGACAACAGTTTCTTAGTTTCAATATCAGTCTGATAAATTGTTACTATGGTGTCCTCTGTTATCGTTTCGTCAGCCCGGTCAATCTCAAAACGTTCCACATAAAATCCATCCACAACAGTTTTTAAAAAAACGCTTTTGGAAATCGTGCTGAATATCCGGGCATATTCATCTTCTTTACCTGCCTGCTCCAGCTCTTCGCTGTTGATATTTCCATTAAAATAATCTTCAATCAGGGCTGCCGCTCCATTTAAAATCCAAATTGTTGTATTAAGCGCTTTCAAAGAAACATAATGTGTAAACACATGCTTCTGAGTTTCCTGCCCACGCCCATCTGTTTCCCACACAAACTTCGCTCCCCTGATCGATTCCAACGGGGATTTGCTATTTTCAGACAGCAAAATTTTTAGTCTGTTGCTCTTTGCCACAATATGCTTATAATGTACACTGACCAATGCGCCTTGAATAACAGTATTTGTTTCCCAGTATTCCAAAATTCGTTTCATCTGTGAGGATAATTCTCTGAGATGTGCCGCTGATACACTTTTTCCCTTCGGAAGGTGCGGCAGTCCTGGTCTGGAGGGATTAGCTCGCTGTTCAAATCTTCCCTTTAACTGTAAAATACTATTCATCCGCTACTCCTTCTTTCAAATCCCTTGCAACACTACTTTTGGATCTCCCGGACAATATCTCAATCTCTCTGACAGTAAATTTCTGCTTCTGAAGTTTCTTCAGATCTTCCGGTTTTTCATTGCAAACTGCATAGTAAAGCCTTCTGAAATAGTCCATGCCATCTCCCGGATTGCTGAATGCAACAGATGTTTTTATCAGATTTTTCAATTCTCCCGGATATGGAAGTTCAGGCATCAGCTTCATAATTTTACGAAACAGCCGTATATCTCTATTCGCCAGTTTCAATCTATCGAGATACCGGTCAAGCATACTCTCTGCAATTGAAAGAAGATCGTCCTGAGAATATCGGTCAAAATCAATCACAGTGTCGAACCTCCGAATCAATGCCTTGTCAAAATGCTGATAAAGATTCGTCGTAGCCACCAGCACCACATTTTCATTCATTCTGTCAAATCCCTTCAGCATAGCTGAAGTTGCTCTTCCCATTTCCCGCAGATCATTCTGATTCGTACGGTCCAGTGCCAAAGCATCTATTTCATCAAACATGACTAGCACCCTGTCCGGTTGGGAAAAACTGTTGATTTCTTTAAATAGCATGGATATATTTTTTTGTGTCTGTCCAAGCTTGCTGTCTACTACCGCCGAAAAATCCACCATAAAAATTTCCCTGTTCAAGATACGGGCAAGCTGTTTGACTGCCTCCGTTTTACCGGTTCCCGGAGCGCCCTGAAATAAAAATTTGTTTATCCCTATATGATGTTCAACTGCATTTACTACCCCCAGTAAATCATTTGTAATCTCATCCGGCAGCAACAGCATTTCTTCCTTACACTCAATTTTTTCAAAAAACGGTGAAGCTGTTTCTTCTACTTGTGGAACAAATATATTCACATTTGATAATAAGGACATAATATATTCCGAAAGCTGATAGTCCCCGGAAGCGTCAAAATCTTTTGCAATCTCATATGCTTCATTCCGAAAGCCTGCATCATTTTTCTCTACATAATATTTTATAAGGCTTATCACATTTTTCTTTTTCATGATATGCATGCTCCTCTTCACTCTCTTTGTTTTAGTTATACCAATTTGGGACAATAATGTCAATATTGGGACATCGACGAGTTTTGTTCTCCGAAAATGCCAAAAGAAAAAACGGCAGCCAACTGCCGTCTTTTCCTTCGCTCCACGTTATAACCGGAGCCTGTTATGTTTCCATACTATTCCAGGCTTAGCCCTTCAGACCGCTCAATGCCATCCCGATCTTGAACCTCGACTGGAGGAACAGATATACAAGGAACGGCGGCAGGAATGTGATGGTCGCGCTCGCCATCTTAAGTCCCACATCCACATCATACTGCGCTTCCATCGTCGTCAGGGCGAGCGGCAGCGTGCGCATGTAATCCTTGGTCGTGATGATCAGTGGCCATGCAAAGTTATTCCATGAGCCGACAAATGTAAAAATCGCCAGGGTGATCATCGAAGAATGCACAAGCGGAAGCACAACGCTCCACAGGATACGTAAATCAGATGCGCCATCCATGCGTGCGGATTCCAGCAGTTCATTCGGAAGCCCCAGAATGGCCTGACGCATGATAAATACGCCGAATGCTGTTGGCAGCGGCAGAATCAGCGCCTTAAACGTATTGACCCAGCCAAGCCCTCTTACCACGATATAGAGTGGAACAAGGATGGCCTCCGACGGCACCAGCATCGTTAAAACCAGTAAAAGAAAAAACTTATCATTTCCGATAAAATTCATCTTTGCAAACGCATATCCGGCAAGACAGCTGACAACCAGGGTCAGCGCAACTCCGCAAATGGACACGATAACACTGTTCAACAGATAGCGGAGAAATACCGGATTTGAAAAGATCTTCTGATAATGCTGCAGCGTAAGATCCTCAATAAAAAATTTGATATCATACGCATTGGTCGTTGACTTCACAGACATGAGCAGCATGTATAAAAAAGGCAGAATGCAAAGCCCTATTGCTATTATAAGCAGCAGCCCGCCTGCCCAGTATGAAATCTGATTTGTCTTCTTCATACAGCCTCCATTAAGTCTCTGAATAGTCGCGTTTTACGAAACGCTGCTGCAGCAGCACCATTATAAGCACGATCAGCATCAGCACGTTTGATACCGTCATAGCATATCCTGCTTTTCCGTTTTTAAAGGTCAGCTGGTAGATGTACATCACCATCGTTGTTGTCGACATCGCGGGACCGCCGCCTGTCATCGTGTATACCAGATCGAAGACCTGCATGGAGCTGACAAGGCATAAAAACGTGTTCAGAATGATTGCCGGCTTTAAGAGCGGCAGCGTGATATACATAAAAATACTGAATTTGCCTGCGCCGTCCACGCGTGCAGCATCATAATAGGTGTCGGATATGGACATCAGATAGGAAAGCGTGACGATCATATGATAGCCAAGGCTTTTCCAGACGATGATCATGGCCAGTGTCACAATTGCCGTACTGCTGTCGCCAAGCAGCATGGTCGGATTTATACCGAACACGCCAAACACGGCTTTTACCATCGGCGTACCGCCGTTTAAAAGCGCCTTCCAGACGGTACCTATAACGGCATTCGAGGACAGCACCGGTATGAAAAGAGCCGCACGGGCAAGCTTTCCAAGCAATGTTTTTTTCCTCGATGCAATCAAAGCGGCAAAGGTCGTGGACAGCAAAATCTGAACCGGAACTACCATTGCCGTGATCTTAATCGTATTAAAAAGGCTGGTCCAAAGCTTTTTATCGTTGAATAATTTCTTATAATTATACAGCCCGTTAAATTCTGCCGGCGTAATAATATTATATTTTGTAAAGCTAAAATATACGGCAATAATCAGCGAGCCCACCACAAAGGTCAAAAGTATCAGGGTGATGGGCGCGATGTAAAGATAGGGCAAAAGGCGATTTGCTCGCCCCTGCCCCACTGTTCCGTTCTGCTTAACCTTCATTTTCCTGCCAGTACTCATTCAGCGTTTCATCTCCAAATTCAGCAGCTTCATTCAATGCTTCCTCTACAGTCTGATCCCCGCCCATAACAGCCTGAATATGGGATGCATAATTTTCAAGGATCTCACTGCCTGCAGGCCCTACCTGCAGCGGACGCCACTTGTCGCGGTCATCCGTAATGATACGCTCCATTTTCGCATCGCCGTTATAAGGCTCGGACTTTGTAAGCGGCGCACCCGGCTCCTGCTTATGATATTCACTCATGAACCCGGCACCCGTGATATACTTGATCAGCTTCATCGCCAGATCCTTGTTCTCGGACGCTGACATAATGGAAAGGCAGTCCGCAGCGCCAAAGGTACCATAGTTTTTATCCTTCAGAGATGTTACATAATCCCAGTTCAGATCCGGATAGTCCTTCGCAAACAGAGTTTCCTGTGACTGGGAAGAACGCGCAACTCCAAACGCCGCCTTTCCTGCACCGAATATCGTGCTGAAGGCATCCGAACCGGAAATGGACATAACATTTTCCGGCATATACGGCTTCAGGCTCTGGAAAAACTCAATTGCCCTAACGCCCGCTTCATCATTAAAACGTACGCTTTTCAGATCATCTGCATAGATATCGCCGCCAGCCTGCCAGAGAAGGCTGTAAACATAGGCGTTCAGCATGTAAAGATTGCTCATATCGCCGCTGTTCAGTCCAACCGCATAGCCATACTGATCGATCACACCGTCGCCATCCGTATCCTGTGTCGCCTTTTCACAAATACGCTTGAAATCCTCCCAGGTCTCAGGAGCGGTCTCACCAAGCTCATCCAGAATGTCCTGATTGTAATAAAGAACAAACGGTACTCCGGTTACGATCGGTATGCCGTAGAGGCCTCCCATCATTTCTCCGCGATCAAGGAACAGATATTCATCATAATCTTCTTCAGTCACCATATCCGTCATATCGGTAATAGCTCCCGCAGAAATATAAGTCGGATACATTTCGGCATACATGTAGCCGATATCCGGCGTCTCGCCCGCGCTGAATGAAGTCGCCCACTTTTCCTCATAGTTAGCCCATGGGATCAGCTCCACCTGCACGTCTACATTGTTTTCTTCCTCAAACGGCTTTAACAGCGGCTCCCAGATATTAACTGTATCAGCACCAAGCGGCGGCATCCAGATCGTAAGCGTTGTTCTTTCAGATGCCTCCTCTGCGCTCTCCTGCGCCCCAGCTGTCTCAGCTGCCGCAGCCTCCGTCGTCTCAGAATCTGCCTCTGCCGTTGCTGCCGGGCTTCCGCACGCAGACAAAAGGCTTCCTGTCACCAACGCAAAGCTGCATGTCAATGCCAATAAGCAATTTTTGTTTTTCATAATTCTCACCCTCCTTGATATAATAACGCAACTGTCTTATTAACATATTTAATAGTTCTTTCAAAGCTTTATTACATTTCTTTATAAAGTCCCCGGACTATATTTTAAAACCATATAAAATCAACTATAATTCTCTATTCGTTGATTATTTTTTGTGCGTCATTTACAATAAGTTATATCAATTTCTAAAAAATATTTATCAGGAGACCATATGTTTATACCAAAAGAAATTCATTATCAGATCAAATTACTCAGCTCTCTGGATAAGGTATTTCTGGATGAGGAGCCCGTCTCATCTTCGGAAAACCTTAAACTGACTGCGCTGTACGGAGAAACCGTGTCCTTCCAGGTCGCATACAGCGCAAACGGCTTCATGCGGCAGGAGCTCACCGTCTCTGTCCAGTCCGATCTGGAGCATGCGATCCGTATCCGTCAGGTTCTTCCGGTTCCCGTTATCCGCGCAACCAACGGAATTATAGACGATAATTATCTGAAAACTACATCCGGCCTCTATCCGGATCTTCTGCGCGATATCCCGGACAACAAGGTCATGACACAGCCTGACAAATGGAAAAGCCTCTGGGTCGATATTGAGGTAGACGAGCGCATTCCTGCCGGAACGCACGAAATCCATATCGTACTCATTGATCAAGAGGGAAAAGAGGTCGGCGCAGTTACCGAAACACTGACTGTCTACGCTGCAGCCCTCGCGCCGCAGACGATCATGCACACTGAATGGCTTCATGCAGACTGCCTTGCAGACTACTATCATGTCGAGGTCTTCTCTGAAGAGCACTGGAAGCTGCTTGAAAACTATTTCCATGAATATGTCGCACGCGGATGCAACATGATGCTGACGCCGATCTTTACGCTGCCGCTCGACACCGCGATCGGACTGGAACGCACTACAACGCAGCTTGTTGATGTTACTGTAAAAAACGGGGAGTATCAGTTTGGATTTGACAATCTAAAGCGCTGGGTCGACCTGTGCAAAGCCTGTGGGATCACCCATTTTGAAATCTCCCATCTCTTCTCCCAGTGGGGTGCAAAATACGCACCGAAGGTCGTCGCGACCGTCGATGGAAAAGAAGAAAAAATATTCGGCTGGCACACGCCTGCTGTCGGGGAGTATACGAACTTCCTGCACGCACTGATTCCGAAGCTGATCGGAAAACTCAGAGAATGGGGAATTGCGGATAACACCTATTTCCATATATCAGATGAACCACGGGAAGCGCATCTGGAAACGTATCGTGCCGCGAAGGAATCGCTCGGCGATCTGCTGAAGGGCTTCCATACCTTTGACGCGCTTTCAAGCTTTGAATTTTATAAGCACGGCCTCGTTGACAAACCCATTCCGGGCAACAATGAGATCGAAGAATTTCTCGCAAACGGTCTGACGGATATGTGGACCTATTACTGTACCGGACAGTTCTATGAGGTCAGCAACCGGTTCATGTCCATGCCGTCCGCAAGAAACCGCATTTACGGCGTGCAGCTGTACAAATACAAAATCATCGGTATCCTCCACTGG
Organism: Eubacteriales bacterium; assembly: GCA_030524135.1. Taxonomy (GTDB): domain Bacteria; phylum Bacillota; class Clostridia; order Lachnospirales; family Lachnospiraceae; genus Avilachnospira. The sequence goes on along the minus strand of JAUNHA010000010.1, from coordinate 5,458 downwards.
GGCTACAATTTCTACAACAGCCAGTACTCGACCCGTCATATTAACCCTTATGAAGTGACCGATGCCGACGGCGCATTTCCTTCAGGCGATGCATTCCTTGTCTACCCTGGCGCGGATGGGCATCCGGAAGAATCGCTTCGTATGATGGTACACTATGAAGCATTGACCGATCTGCGTGCGCTCAACATGCTCGAATCCCTCACCAGCAGAGAGCATGTCATGGAGCTCATCGAAGGCGGTCTGGGCGAGCCGCTTACCTTTAAGCGTTATCCGAAGTCAGATGCGTACCTCATCAATTTGCGCAATCAGGTAAACCGCGAGATCGGCGAACTGACGGCTAAAAAGTAATCAGGAAGTAATCAGATATGGAAAAGAGGCGGTCTCCTCAGTTAAGATCAGCAGCGTTTGCTGCGGCCGACTGAGGGGGCGCCTCTTTAATATCTTTTAAAATACAATATTAATTTCATTCGGCTTCATGATTTTGTAAACCAATTCCCTTGTGGGCATGGAAATCGACTTATTGACTTCTAAATCATAAGGTGTTGTTCCCATTACAATAACATTTCCGGAAACACCCTGGGACAAAATATTGAATATCGTTTCTTCAGATATATCATTGTGTTCCTGAAATATATGTTGAACCAGCTTAGGCGTACTTAACAGAATCGTTCTGGCTCCTCTGTACTGCAGATTTGTCTTTTTCATTATTGAGTCGATTTTACCGGCTGCACCCTTATCATCCGTAATCACACATAATTTACCATCCTCTATACCCGGCAGTCGTGATAAAATATGTATACAAATCGCTATCAGTTCTTCACCAAGATTATCTCCGTGTTCTTTATTGTTTCGTACTGCAGAAAAAAATCTGTCATATAAATCTGAAACCCTTATATTTTTCCCCTCAATCAATTCACTCATAAGTTTTGTATCTGTTTTCAAGGTCTTCATAATCGTACTGACTGGATTTTTGCTCATTCTGACTGCCCATAACAGGTATTTATTTATGGTCTCGTTCCCTGAATAGCAGTCTGAAAGGATATCTTTTAAGTATTCCTCATTAAATAAAACCATCCGGTTTCCTTTATCATCCATTTCTTTTAGAAACCGTATATACGCCTCAGCCAGTCTGCATTTGTCTGATACCAGCTCCATCAAAATGCATCTGGTAATAAAAATGATAGCTCCATGCCTGTTATAATATTCTATAATCTCACTTCTGTCTTCAACTGTCAAACCGGCATGCCTTTGGAAAGAACATGCATCATAGAATATAACCCGATCCGCGGTATAAAAAGTTTTTTTAATATCAGAGATATCCGTCATAATAAAAGGCTGAATCTCACTCATATTGAGAGGTGTTTCAGAATATGTTGTTGCCATTCCTCACCCCCTCTTGTTTATTTTTCCGTATATCTCACGCATATAAAGAAGAACTTTTTCTAAGGTACGTTCATTTATATATGCATCCTGAATATATTCTCTGCCCACACGTTCAACAATCATCTCCAGACGCGAATAATCGTCTCTGTTTGTCGGTTCCATTATACTCTCATCCAACCACAGCTCGTTAAGTTTCTCTTTAATCTGCGCTCTTCCAACATTAAGAAACTGCTCTGTAAGAGTATTTGAAGCCCAAAGCCCTAATTCAATGCATCTTATCAGTGCCGCCATATACGGGACTTGATAATATGACATTAATCTGATTATCGTATTCAATTTATCCCCGGCAGATTCTTCCCTGAATTTTGCATACATCCTTCTGAAACTGATCTCGGGCATCAATAACATTCCAGCAAACAGATTCGCCGCATATTCTTCTTCATGTTCATAGTAATGGTCATCAGAAAATTCAACCTTGGAAACAAATTCTCTTCTCTGAAAATAAACATGATAGATTTCATGAGCAATCGCAAAATTAATATTTACCTTAGGCAATGATGTGTTAAGCACAACATAACTTAATCCATCACCTTTGTAACATACCGCACCTATTTCGTCATCCGCAAACGGTATTTCCAATACCAGAAAACCTTTTTGTTCAAATGCAGACCTTGCTATCTGTAAAATATTCAGAAGATTACTATCATATTCAATCTCAGACACTGAACAAAATTTTTTTACCAGAGAAGCAATATCTTCCTGATTTTTCGCACTATATGCAATTATTTTTCGTAAACGTTCTATATTCATATTTATCCTTGAGATATGTTTTCAAAACGGATTTTAGCGCTTAATACTTCATCAATACTTTCCATTAATTCCATTAGCTGAAAAGCCACCTGCTCCTGTTTCCGAGATGGTTCTCCGGCATAAAATACAATTTTATCCGGCGCAAATTCATTAACTCTTGGAACACTTATAGAATCTTCCAAAAAGAATTCAATATTTTTTCCTAAACCACGCGCTATTTTTTCCATGTCCATTCCGCTTTCAATCTGCGATCCCGTCAACAAGCGCGACATTTTATTTTTATCGATACCGGTAATCATACTGAGATAATTTTGTTTGATCTTCATTTCAGATATATATTTATTTACATTGTTAATAAACTTTGTCATGATATATTTTCCTCGTATAGTTGATTTGTCTCGTCTTATTTTTGATTTAGAATTCCTGTTATATCTGTTTCTCCATTTATTATTATACACTCTTTTTATCGAAAAGCAATTTTAATCTCATATTATTGGATAAACCAATTCTTATTTTAAATATAATTAATATATATCTTTATATTTTCATTATAATTCTCATATTTTGATTTTTAAATTGTTTGTTTTGTGATTTCGCACTCTAAGCATCAAAATAAAATAAAGAACCTGCCATATTTTAATTATCTTAGGCAAGTTCTATTTTCATCACGGTCTGATCGCCACCTTCATCACATTTTCCTTGTGATTCTCGAAGATCTCATATGCCTTTTCGATATCCTTCAGCGCAAATGTATGTGTGATCAGCGGTGTGGTATCGATCTTTCCCTCGCCGATGAGCTTAAGCGTCTCATCGCAGTTGCAGCCATCTACCCCTCCGGTCTTAAAGATCAGGTTCTTTCCATACATCTGCGGCAGCGGCAGCACCTGATCTTCCTCATACAGCGCAACTACCGTCACGATCGCATTCGGACGGGCACATTTCCACGCAAGCTCAAAGGTATTCTTTCCGCCAGCCACTTCCAGAACCCGGTCCGCACCTCCGTGATCATTATTTGCGCGTACGAATTCCTCTACATCCGCTTCTCTCGGATTTACCAGCAGAACCTCCGGGTAATGCGTCCGGATAAATTCTATTCGCACCGGATCCACTTCAGATACAATAATCCGTTTCGGATGCTTCAGCATCACGCAGAGTAATGTACAAATGCCTGTAGGACCGCCGCCGATGATCAGTACTGTGTCTTCCTCCGTGATCCCGGAGATCTCCGCCGCCCAGTATCCTGTCGCCAGCACATCCCCTACAAACAGAGCAGCCTCGTCAGAAATCCCATCAGGGATCTTATTTAAGCCCTGATCGGCATATGGCACGCGCACATACTCTGCCTGACCGCCGTCGATCCGGCAGCCGAGTGCCCATCCGCCATTTTTATCCGTACAGTTATTCACAAAGCCGTGCTCACAGAAGAAACAGGAACCGCAGAAGGTCTCCACATTTACCGTCACCCTGTCTCCCGGCGTAAGCTTCGTCACCGCAGAGCCGACCTCTTCCACGATGCCTACCATCTCGTGCCCAACCGTGATGCCAGGTACCGCCCTCGGCACAGCGCCGTGCTTGATATGCAGGTCGCTGGAGCAGATACTTGCAAGCGTGACCCGCACGATCGCATCATGCGGATCGATCAGTACAGGTCTTTCTTTTTCCTCCAGAACAAACTGTCCTGGTGCTTTATAAGTGTATGCTAACATGGTTGGTCCTCCGTTTTAATCTCGGCAAATTTTAATGGCATTCGTAGCTTCTAGCCATTTTTGAGGGGTGACATTGCAAATACGTTTGCTCCTGCCTGTTTTCTAAACCCCTCAAATTCGAGGGGATAGAAAACGAATATTAATTCCATTTATTTCAACTCTGATACCGATCCATCATTTCCAAAAACTCATCTATAGCCGACAGCCGTTTCACCCGTTTCAGCTTGATGTTGCAAACCTCGCAGATCTGCTCCAGAACTGATTCTATGATAATATTAGATACTCTGATCTCCTTCGGCGCTCCCATTCTGAAAATAACACCAATCACAGCTTCAGCCAGGCATACATTTGCATCCGTTTCCGGGGAGTTCAGTTCACAGGCAATTGCCATTCCTGATACACTTTCCACCAGAATACTTGCAGATGGCCTTCCCGGTTTATCATATGACTTATCACGAATTTCCACACCGGTGATTCTTACGTCTGCTTCAAGGATCATCTGAGTGCGCGGAACCTTCTTCAGATCATCCAGAAGTTCATCATCTGTAATCATCAGATTTCCCAAATGAAATGATGCAAATGGCAGCGGCTCTTCCCGATAACTCCACGTTTCCTCTTCTGCGGAATAAACAGCTGACAACATGGCTCCATGCTCAAAATCAATCTGCATTGCCGATTCTTTGTAATAAACAACTGCCTTTTCCAAATGCTCCAAATGTTCTGTCATACGAAGGACTTCGTCCTGATCCATATTATATGGAGAATATCCCGGCTCATAGGACATAAAATACAGCCAGCTATTCCGTCCCTGGTATTGGTAGCCCAGTTCTTTGATCGTCTTCCTCTGTTTTTCCGACAATTCCGCTCTGTTACCCCAATAGCAAGTAAGATTCCTCTGATTCGCCATCACATACTCCAGTGACAGATTTAGTCTATCCTGCATGGTCATCATCATAAATCCGTTAAATGCCTCATATCCCTCATAAACTACAATTCCATAACAACCTCCGCCTCTTCCAAGAATACTGCAAAATGCAGTTTCTTCCGGTACGTCTCCTGTCCTGATTCCAATGATATCCAAATCCCAGAATAGTTTCCACGGCTCCAGTTCCCGGATTCTCGATGCAGTTTCATATAACTTAGCCCATTCTTCAAGGGTTGCTTCTTTTCTCATCAGCATCCATCCTTTTTGATTTCCGTTTCCTGTGTTTCTGTCATCATTATATCAAAACACCTGAAAATCCACAAAGATTTCCCGCCCAATCCAATATCTTTTTACAAAAGTAAGTATCTGTCTCTCTGGTCCGCGCAAGCAAAACACTAACACTTTTAAATATCATATACTTTCTTTTTAAACAAAAATAGTCGCCTCCCATGTGATATTGTTTTCAATTTCGCAATGGAGGCGACATTATTTCAATATATTAATTCCGGTTTTGTTACATTATTTCAATATAAATATTCTGATTTGGTTACGTTATTTCAATGTGTTTGTTTTACTCTCTGTCCAGGATCAGACTTCTGATATCCACATCATTTTCGATCATGCCGGTATCCTT
>JAUNHA010000054.1 GCA_030524135.1 Eubacteriales bacterium | reverse complement strand
TCCGGAAAGTGAATTATGATTGCACTTGCCTTCAGATTGCAGTATACTGGATTATAACCAAATAAATACTGAAAATGCATAATTTTTGATATAAAATACACAATTTCCGCATGGAAAAAACGAAGGGAGGCAAGCTTGGAATGAAAATAAGGAATTGGAAACGATGGAAACGCGGACTTTCAGTCTTAATGACTGTAGGTATGCTGATGGGTACAATTCAGCCGGGGCTTGTACTGGCATCTCAGGATGCTGCCCATGATACTGTTGTGGAGCAGACTGTGGATGATGTATCCGCGGAGACGGATGGACAGGCGGATATTGTTGAGGAGAAAGATGCTGCCGCACTTAACGGTGCGGAGAATTCTGATTTGGAAGAGATAGCAGGCAGCGAAACAGCGTTGCCGGAAAATAGCGAGCCGACGTTGCCGGAAGAAAAGGTTACAGAGGGGGCTGATTCGGAAAATGTGATGGAACCGGAGGAAAGCGCACCGGCTGAAGAAGCTGATGATCAGTCTGAAGCGGAGACAGGAACTCAGCCTGAAGAAGAGACTGACAGTACGGTCGAAAATGAAACTGATGGTATGACAGAAACTGAAGATACGACAGAAACTGAGTCTGACAGTCAGTCAGGTAATCCGATGGATGATCAGAATACCGGAGAAACCGGTGTAGAGGGTGAAACTGTCGGAAAAGGTGAAGACAGTGAAGCCGATGGCGAAGGCTCCGGAGAAACAAACCAGGAAGATACAGAACCGGTTGAACCGGGGCTGAATGATACGGAGCCGGAAGAGCAGGAAGAAGAGACAGAAAAAGAGACAGAAGCCCCTTCGACTGCAACGGACAGCGATGCGGATAAAAAACCGCAGGGCGATACCGGTTCATCTCAGAGCGGTGCGGGAAGCACAGAAACTACACAGGAAGAAGAGCTGCTGGAAGAGGAACTTCCAAAGCTGCTCGTTGCGAAAGCTGCACCGGAGAAATATAAAGTTCCGATTGAAGTAGATGGTGTGACATTTTATTTTGACCTCATTCCTGGTGAAGAAGGTGAAAATGGGACTGCATCCCTTCGGGATATTGAGGATCCTGAAACGGAGATGGATGTAACGCTTCCGTCAGAAGTGACTTATGAAGAAGATGGATCTTCTTATGATTATACCGTTACGGGTATGTCAGTTTCCTCAAGCTGGGGATCCGAAGACAATAGAAGTCATATTACCAGTATTACATTTCCGGATACGATGACGGAGATGACCGGATCCTTTAACTGCTTCACAGAGCTTACGGAAGTGACGATCCCGGGTTCTGTTAAGACGTTTGCAGGGTCTTTTCAGAACATGCAAAAACTGGAGAAAATCATATTTGAAGATGGTGTCGAAGATTTGGCGGCCAATTCTATGATTAATAATTGTCCGGTATTAACAGAAATTGAACTGCCGGATAGTTTGCAGCTGATCTCAATGCCATCTGTATTTTCTGGAGCACCTGCGCTTGAGTCAATAATTCTGCCCGAAGGCATACAGTTTCTTGAAGGCGGAGCATTCCAAAACAGCGGACTTAAGGAGATTGTACTTCCTGCTTCTGTAACAGAGATTTCTTCTAATATGTTTGAGGGATGCAGCGAATTGATGAAAGTGGATGCGAAAGCAACCATTACGAAAATTAATTCCTACGCTTTTTCAGGATGCACGAGTTTGCAGGAGATCCCTGATTTGAGCATCGTTACAGAGTTGGGAGATGGAGCTTTTTATGGTTGTGGCGAATGCCAAGCACTGAGCGGTACATTGAATCTTTCAAGCCTGAATGAGATTCCTGATATGGCTTTTTCTTATACATTCGGGATTGAGGAGATCATCTTTTCTGAGAACCTTAAATCCATTGGTATTTGGGCTTTTATTCAGACAAGCATTACGCAGCTTGAATTCCCGGAAACACTTGAAAGCATTGGTGCATTTGCATTTTGTTTTTCGGATTATCTGACAGGAGAGCTTGTAATTCCAGACAGTGTGACAACGCTTGAAGCAGGTGCGTTTAAGGATACAGCCATCAAATCGGTGACGATCGGAAGCGGAGTAAAGGAGATCTTAACTGATACGTTTCCAAAGACAGTGGAAAAGGTTATCATTAAGAACAGTCAGGATGATATTATAATTGATTCCGGGGCACTTCCGGAAAATATTGAAATTGAATTTACGGAAAAATCCGTAGAAGATGAGGTCGGAGATACGATTTCATATGCTGACGATGCACCTACATTGCAGGAGGCTGTAAATGCGGCTGCAGAAAATGGACAGCCGGTTATCATTGCGAAAGATATCAAGCTGGCTCAGACTGTGACAATTTCAAGCGGAGAAATAATAATCACAACCGACTCGGATGAGCTTTTTGCCATTGCCAGTGTAAAAGAAGGACATCAGCTTGATCAACTCTTTAACGTTGAGGAAGGGGCATCTGTAACGTTTTCCGGCAAACTCAAGCTTTCCGGTCACTATTCGAGTGGAAGCATTATCTATAGCGAAGGTAACGTGACGCTGGAAGACGGAGCGACTGTTTCGGGAGCGGTGATTAGTAAGGATGACACCGGTGTTGTTGCAGTAAGCGGACAGAATGCGTCCCTGACAATCAATGATGGCGGAACTATCGAGGAAAACGACCTTAAGTATGTTGGAAGCAGTGGTGTTGTTCGGGCAAGCAACGGCGCAAAGATAGTTATGAATGGCGGTGCAATTAAAAATAACAAAGCCGTTTTAGATGATGAAGGAGATATAAACAGCACATCCTCCGGCATTTTACTTTATAATGAAAGCTCTCTTGTCATGGAGGGCGGCAGTATTTCCGGAAATGCGGGTTATCGCGGCAGTGCTGTTTTAATGTATGGTGAAGGTAAGGAGACTTTCGTACTGAAAGGCGGAACGATCAGTGGCAATAAAACCAGCAAGGCAGGCAGAACGGACAGCTCCGGAGCAGTTCATGTACAGAACAATGCTGCGTTTCTCATGGAGGGAGGAAGTATTAAAAACAATCAGGGCGGCAAGGGAGCCGGTGTTGCTGTTTTAGACGGTCCGCTTCAGGCGCATGAATCCGGAGAAGAGGCATCCTTTATCATGACAGGAGGCAGCATCAGCGGAAACTCAGGTGTGACAGGAGGCGGTATCTATGCTTTTTCGAATGGCGTCAGGTTGATTTCCGGTGAGATTACGAACAACCGCGCTTCCAACCTTGGCGGAGGTATTTACAGCGAAGGCGATGATAAAAAGTCCGGTACTGTTTATTTGGAGAACGTACTGATCACAGATAATATCGCAAGAGAAGGCGGAGGCATGTGGTTCTGCAGAACAGGATCTGCGGTTGTCCACGTTACGAATGGCGCAGCTGTGTATGGAAACAGTGCGGAAGCAGATGGGAGTGAGGCGGCAGCAGGCGATGATTTTGCATTTGCACATGCATCAAATGCTGATAAGGGAAAATTCCTGGCTACTCTTTCCGACCGCATGCTCGGAGGCGGTGCTGTAAAATGGTATGCTGACGGTGGAATTTATCTAATGAATTCTGTAAATCTCTATCCTTCCATAGATAGAAAAGTACCTCGTTATGATGAAGCTGGAAAAAAACCGGCAGTGAATGCTGAAACGCCGATTACGGATTCTGACAAAAGCCTTGCACTGAAGGCTGTCACAGATGCGGCTGCGCAGAAACTGGCAAACCGTCAGGCGAAACTTATCATCAGCGGAAACACCGCAGCACGAGGAGGCGGTATCGGTGCCAATGGCGGTATTGAGATCGGAACCGAAGAAGAGTGGGCACTGAAGGTCACCAAGAACTGGGATGATGTGCCTGAAGATAAGCGGGTGGAGGTAAAGGTTCGCTTAAAGATCGGAGAAACTTTACTTGATGATATCAAACTGAACGCTGACAATCAGTGGACTGCTTCGTTCAAAGGACTTCCGGATCCGGAAACACTGGAAGGAAAGATCAGCGTGGCAGAAGTATCTTCTGAGTATGATGCAAGCTACTCTGAAGTAGTGATGGATAAGTCAAAGAATCTTCTGACGGTTACGGTTACAAACCGCCTGAAGCCTGAGGAACCCAAGGGCAAGCTCATCATCAAAAAGACCGTAAGCGGCAATGCTGCAAACAGAAACTATGACTTCACCTTCCACATCACGGCAGATGTAAACGGTGATCCGATTGAAGGCAAATACGGCGATGTAACATTTACAGGCGGTGAGGGAGGCTTCACGCTCCGCGCAGACCAGCAGGTTTCGGTCACGGAACTGCCGGACGGAACAAACTACAGCGTGCAGGAGACGGACGGAAGGCGCATGGGCTATACCGTAAGCGTCGACGGTGTCTCGGGAGACAGCACGAAAGGAACTGTACCTGGCGGTGAAACTGTCAGAGTGGAATTCCATAACCGCAAGACCAGCAGCGGAGGCGGCGGTGGAGGCGGAGGCGGCGGCCACACGCCGGGAACTCCGGTCACCCCGGAATTACCGATGAGTGAAATACCGGAGACCAGCAAGTCGCCGCATCCGGAGATCAACCGTCTGCCGGTGATGGGCGTACCGGGACCGCTTGAGGCGATCGCGGATGCAGAAGAGAGCGGGGCACAGCCGCTTGCAGCAGGGCTCAGCATCATAGACGCGCTGAAGGAAAAGCACACGCAGAACGCGGACCTTGGAGGCTGGCTGACAGTGCCGGGAACGGGAAGCGGATATCCGGTGATGTTCACCCCGCAGAACTGGGAGTACTACCTCCATCATGACTTCGGAAAGAAGAAGAGCAGCGTAGGAATTCCGTTTATGGGAGAGGCGACGGAGATCGGAGGAGACAACACACTGATCCACGGCCACAACATGAACGGTGAGCTGCAGTTCGGCTGGATCTGGAACTACATGTACCCGAACTTCCGGACGACGCATCCGACGATCGATTTTAAGACGATCTACGACGCGGAGGGCCAGTACGAAGTGATGGCAGTCTTCATTGCGCCGGTCTATGCGGCGGAGCAGGAGAACGTGTTCAAGTGGTACCAGTATGTCGGGAAGCTGAACAAGGCGCAGTTTGATTATTACGTAGCTAACGCGAAGGCGAGCTCGGTCTATGACACGGGAGTGACGGCAGAGTACGGAGACAAGCTGCTGACGCTGGAGACGTGTGCGAGCACAAAGACAAATGACCGCCTTGTGGTAGTGGCGAGAAAGAAGGCGCCGGCAGCGGCAGCCGGGACAGATGCGGCTGCAGCAGGAACACAGGCAGGTGCTTAATCTCTGAATTGAATAAGAGCATAGGATCAGGGCTGAGCAGGCTCTGAACTGAAAGAAAAGCCCTTTTTACCGAAAAACAGTCCGGTAAAGAGGGCTTCTTTCTTGCAGACTTGCAAAGCCTATGGTATTCTTAAGACTTGTGGCAGAAAAGACAGGATAAAAGGCGCACATGCGCAGGGAAGACAGGAGGAATACTGCTATGCGTTTATATATCATCAGACACGGGGAGACGGACTGGAACCGCAGGCGGCTTCTGCAGGGGCATTCGGATGTTCCGCTGAATGAGAACGGAATCAGGCTTGCAGAGGTGACCGGAGAGGCGCTTTGCGGCATTCCGTTTGATCTGTGTATTGCGGGACCGCTGACGAGGACGAGGCAGACTGCAGTCTGCGTCCTGAAGCATAACAGGGCTTTTTTAGAAAAATGGGGCAAGCCGGGAGAGCCGGATATCACTGATTTTAAACCGCTTACCGCGGAAATGGAAACAAGGCTTCCGGACGGATTTCCGCTGCTCACGGATGAGCGCATCATAGAGGCAAATTTTGGAACCTGGGAGGGGTTCGGCTGCGGTCCCTGCAACATGGAGATCCCGGTGGAGAATTTCAGGGACTTTTTTAAGAATCCTGCTCTTGTAAAGATGCCGGAGGGAGCGGAAACAACAGAGGATGTCAAGCGGAGAACTGCCGGTTTCCTCAGAGCGCTGTCAGAAGCGCCGGCATTCCGGGATAAAACCATACTGGTTGCCACGCACGGATTTGCGGTCCGCGCGATGCTGAATCCGTTTTATGAGGATCCGTCAGATTTCTGGCAGGGAAGAGCGCCGTACAACTGCGCGATCAATCTGCTGGAGACAGATGCAAAGGGAAAGCTCTGCCTTACGGTCCGGGATAAGATCTATTATGATGAGAAGCTTGCAGCTACCTATACAGATAAGAAAGGATAAAGAATGCTTATATTGATTTTATTAACGGCACTGACCGGTGTATGCGGACTGCTTTTCGGAGCGGTATGCGGCGTGTTTTTCGGCGGACGGTCACGCCAGTCTGAAGCGATCGTGCTGAGCTTTTCAGCCGGCGCAATGATTGCGCTGGTCTGCTTTGAACTTCTCCATGAGGCAATGGAGACTGGCATTCATACCTCGGCGCTCTGCCTCGTGATGCTGCTTGGAGCAGGCGTTGTGACGCTGCTCGATTATGTTGTGGACAAGCGATCCGGACACAGCCATGACTTTATCACCTGTGAGGACTGCGACGAAGAGTTTGAACACGATGAAAAGCATGAGCATTGTACGGAGCATGATCACGATCAAGCGTACAAGCATGGCAGCGGTCACGAGCACGGAAACGGACATGAGCATCATCACAGCCATGGGCATGAACATGAACATTCTCATGACCACGCGCATACGGATGATCATGAAGACCATGATGGTCACGCAGTCATCCATGAACATCATCATAAACGAACCTCAGGCCTGCAGCTTTTTATCGCGGGAAGCGTAATGGCAGGCGCGGTCGCGATCCACAATATTCCGGAAGGCATGTCGATCGGCGCGATCTATGCCGGAGAAGGCGGCGTGGTGACGGGAGCGCTTGTGATGCTTCTCATCAGCATCGTGCTTCACAACGTGCCGGAGGGCATGGCGATCAGCGTGCCGCTTACGACCGGAGGCATGCGCCCGGTAAAGGCCTGTGCCATTGCCGCGCTCTCGGGCGTGCCGACCATCATCGGAGCCATGCTTGGCTATGTGATCGGCGATATGGGACCGATGGGACTTGCGGTCAGCCTTTCATTTGCCGCAGGAACGCTGCTTTATGTCGTCTTTGGCGAAGTGCTGCCGCAGGCGATCAACCTGTACTGTTCCAGAAAAACCGCATTTGCAGCGATCGCGGGACTGGCGGCGGGTATGCTGATTTTGGCGGGACATATTCACTAAAAACCAAAAGTATGATATACTTTCACAGGTTGAAAATGAGCGAAAGCAGTAACAGAACGAAAAAGAAAGCAAGAACAGAAAGCGGAAAGGGTCAATATTATGATATCAACAGCAAACCTGACGTTTCGTGTGGGCAAGAAAGCACTGTTTGAGGATGTCAACATCAAGTTTACGGAAGGCAACTGTTATGGTCTGATCGGTGCGAACGGAGCAGGAAAATCAACGTTCCTGAAGATTCTGTCCGGACAGCTCGAGCCGACGAACGGAGAGGTTATTCTCAGCAAAAACCAGAGACTGTCCTTCCTCGAGCAGGATCACTTTAAGTATGACGAATACACGGTGCTCGATACGGTCATCATGGGAAACCAGCGTCTTTATGACATTATGAAGGAAAAGGACGCGATCTATATGAAGGAGGATTTCTCCGACGAGGACGGCATCAAGGCTGCAGAGCTTGAGGCGGAGTTCGGAGAGATGAACGGATGGGACGCGGAGACGGATGCGGCTACGCTTCTCGAGGGCCTTGGCGTCAGCGTAGACAACCATCAGAAGATGATGAAGGACATGCCGGGTCCGATGAAGGTCAAGATCCTGCTTGCAAAGGCGCTGTTCGGAAATCCGGACATTCTGCTTCTGGACGAGCCGACGAACCACCTTGATCTGGATGCGATCGGCTGGCTCGAGGAGTTTTTGATCAATTTTGAAAATACCGTCATCACGGTATCGCATGACCGTTATTTCCTCAACAAGGTCTGCACGGCGATCGCGGACATCGATTACGGCAAGATCCAGCTTTATGCGGGCAACTACGATTTTTGGGTAGAGTCCTCACAGCTTGCGATCAAGCAGATGAAGGAAGCAAACCGCAAGAAGGAGGAGCAGATCAAGGAGCTGAAGGAATTTATTGCCCGTTTCTCAGCGAACGCTTCGAAATCAAAGCAGGCGACCTCCCGTAAGAAGGCGCTTGAGAAGATCGAGCTTGACGAGATCAGACCGTCGAGCAGAAAATATCCGTACATTGATTTCAGACCGGAAAGAGAGATCGGCAACGAGGTGCTGACGGTATCGCATCTCTCCAAGACGATCGACGGCGTGAAGGTACTTGACGACATCAGCTTTATTCTCGGAAGGGAAGATAAGGTGGCTTTTGTTGGACCGAACGAGCTTGCAAAGACGACGCTGTTTAAGATCCTTTCCGGCGAGATGGAACCGGACAGCGGTGATTATAAATGGGGTGTTACGACCTCGCAGGCATATTTCCCGAAGGACAGCACGAAGGAATTCCAGGCTGAGGATACCATCTATGAGTGGCTGATGCAGTACAGCCCGGTGAAGGATGTGACCTATGTAAGAGGCTTCCTCGGACGCATGCTGTTTGCGGGAGACGACGGCATGAAGAAGGTAAATGTTCTCTCCGGAGGAGAGCGCGTGCGCTGCCTTTTGTCGAAGATGATGATCAGCGGTGCGAATATTCTTATTCTGGACGAGCCGACCGACCATCTCGATATGGAATCGATCTCCGCACTTAACAATGCGCTGATCAAATTCCCGGGCGTACTTTTATTCTCCTCGAGAGACCATCAGGTTGTGGAGACGACGGCGAACCGCATCATGGAGATCCGTGATGGAAAGCTCATCGATAAGATGACGACCTACGACGAGTATCTGGCAGCCGATGAGCACGCGCGTAAGAACTTCACGTTCACGCTGTCTGCGGATGAGGCAGGAGATAACTAAATCCGACAGGACAAAATAACAGAATAATAGAGAGAAAAATAAAAACCGCCAGGGGCAGACCGGACTTCGTGTTTTGAAGGCCTCCCTGACGGTTTGTTTTTGTCTTATAACTCCTGTTTTTGGTTCACAGATGCGTTAGAGGTGCAGAAGCAGATTCGCTGCGCCGCACAGACACATCACGAGAATGGGATTAAGCCGGAACCGCTGCAGAAGGAAAAATGCAGCGCAGAAAAGAAGGAGCGCGGACAGACTGATCCCGGAAAACAGCGCGTGCGCTCCGCTGCTGACTGCTCCGGCGGTAAGGGCTGTCTTAAGGATGGAAAGTCCCGCGCCTGCCACGAGTGCGACGACAGCCGGACGCAGGCTCTGGAGGACGGCATCGACAGCGGGAGCCCCGTTATATTTTCTGTAGATAAAGGCGAGTACCGATACCAGAATGCAGGAGGGAACGATGCAGCCGAAGGTGGCGGTCAGCGCACCCGGAAGGCCGGCGATCCGGATACCGACGAAGGTGGCGGAGTTGATGGCGATCGGCCCCGGCGTCATCTCGGCAATCGTGACAAGGTCCGTAAATTCATTCATGGAAAGCCAGTGATAAGCGTCAACGACCTGGCTCTCTATGAGCGGAATTGCCGCATAGCCGCCGCCGACACTGAAAAGGCCGACCTTCAGAAAACTGAAAAATAATTGAAGCAGGATGCTCATAAGGGATGCTTTGCCTCCGTTTCCGTTTGTTTCCGCCGTCTTTCTGCAAGCAGATATCTGAACAGTCCCGCCGCGGCCGCGAGCAGAATGATCCAGATGACATTCAGCTGAAGGATATGATCCATCAGAAAAGCCGCGAGCAGAATAGCGAGGGCGAATATGCTTTTTTTCGCAGCGACATTTTTCCCGAGGTCAAGGGAGACCGACAGGATCACGGCCGCTACACCCGCCTGCATGCCCTTCAGGATAAGGGCGACAACGGGGTTTTGGGAGAATGCCGCATAGAAAAGGGAAATCAGGGAAAGAATGATGAGCGGAGGCAGAACGGTGCCTGCAACTGCGGCAAGCATTCCCGGAAAGCCGGCGGTTTTCCAGCCGACGAGGATTGCGGCATTGACCGCGATCGCGCCCGGGGAAGACTGTGCAAGCGCCGTGTAGTCAAGCATTTCCGCTTCAGTCAGCCAGCCGAGCTCGTCCACAAATTTCCGTTTCATAAAGGTGATGATGACAAAACCGCCTCCAAAGGTGAAGCTGCTGATATAGAGCATGGTAAAAAAGAGCGTGAGAAGCTTTGGGCGCTTCACTTTTGTGTGATTGTCTGATAGCTTGCCAGGCATGTTTTTTTGTCCTCCGTTTATTGATTTATATTATAACATTTAGATGATTGGATTGAAAATTGTTTCTTAGTCGCATATAATCCCGTCTTTGACAGTAAAAAAATATAGAACACCGCTATAAGGCCCAGAACATA